>JAEZBU010000308.1 GCA_023426855.1 Pseudomonadota bacterium
CGATCCCGTGCGGCCTGACGTGCCGTTCGGGTTGGAGCGGAGCGTTGCCTGACGCTCTTTCAAAGCCAGCAAGGAGACAGTACGCATGGCGAGACTAAGAGGCTCTGTCCACGACGACACCATAAACGGATATAACAGCAACGATCGGCTCTGGGGTGGCTATGGCAATGACACTCTGAACGGCGGCGGCGGCAACGACCGGCTGAACGGCGGTCGCGGTAACGACGTGCTCAACGGTGGCGATGGCAACGACATCATCATATCGAAGTCGGACGCCGGCGAGACGCCAATTGCGCAGGACATCAACGCCAACAACGACCCGAATGGCGAGGTCGATGCGGCAACTCGCATGATCTACGCCAATCAGGCGGGATTGCCTTCGGACGATATTTTGACCGGCGGTGCCGGCGCGGACGAATTCCGCATTATGACGCTGATTAATGCAAAACGCGAAATACTCGAAAAACACGCTGATCCAAACACCGGTATTATCGATTATTCGATGAATGGCGTCGCCGGTGAAAATAACCTGGTGCACGACCATTGGGTCGACAGCATCGGCAACGACATTATCACCGATTTCAATAGGGCCGAGGGCGACAAGATCACGATCGCGGGACACACCACCGAGGTGTACCAGATCGATATTACCGATACGAACGGCGATGGTATCGATGATACCGTGCTGCATCTGCGCTCAAATCAGGGCGCCAATGGTGGTGCGCATCACCTCGATCTGCTCGGCACCGTGACTGTTCTGAACAACCAACTCACCGCCGACGATTTCTCGGTAGATGCCACAGCACACTACGGCATCGTTGAGAATATCAGCCAACTCAACGAGGCCATTTCACCGCTCAATCCTTCGGCATCGGCGCCAAATCCCGATCCGGGCGAAAATCCTGATCCCGGTGAAAACCCGGATCCAGGCACGGATCCCGGAGCAGGTGGCGGCGGCGAGGATCCCGGAACGGACCCTGGTACCGACCCTGGCTCGAACCCGGTTCCGGTCAGCGCATTGGCAGCGTTGTTTGCCGTGCCCGAGGACGTCACGCCATCGGAAGCCCCGACATCCGGCGACGACGTACTGATTTATGGCGACGGCGGCGAACGCGGAAATGGCGGACGCGGCAGCGACCTCATGATCGGTGGTGCAGGTGACGACTCGCTATCCGGCGGATGGGGCGATGATCTCATCGACGGCGGTGCCGGCAACGATCACATCCACGGCGGCCACGGCGATGACGTGATCTCAGGTGGTGATGGAGATGATCTGATCACCGGCGATTTCGGCAGCGATATCCTGCACGGCGGCGCCGGCAACGATACGCTGCGCGGTGGCCGTGGCGAGGACGTTCTATTCGGTGGTGCCGGCGACGATGTTCTGGCCGGCGGCGCGGGCGATGACATTTTGATGGGTGGTGCTGGCAACGACACCATCAACGGCGGTCGCGGCACGGACACGCTGCTGCTGGCCGGGAGCCTGGATGACTACACGTTCTCCGTCGGCAACCGCGCCATGCAGATCACCGACGCCAACGGTGAAACCGATACCGTCACGCGGGTCGAGCAGTTCCATTTCCTTGGCACCGGCGAGACCTACACGCTGCGCAATGGACAACTCGCCTTGTCGGAGGAAACCGACGCACTCGACGATCTCATCTCCGACCATCTGATCGAAGATCTGATTGCAGAAGAAATCGGCGCCGACGACTCCGATGTGGTCGATCTGGACCAGGGCGCTCCGGTCGATCCGGCCCCGGCTGACGATGCGCCGGACACTGGTAGCGATGCGCCAACGCCGCCTGTCGTCGACGTCCCGGATATGGATCACGGGCACTTGATGGCAGCCTGACGCGCGCTACCGCGGCGGGTCGAGTCTGCCGGTTCCACCCCTCCGAGAGGCTCGGTCCGCCGCGTGACATTCAAACTCCCCCCAACAATGCCAAAACGGTTGCGCTGATGCTCGATGAGCAAAGTCTCCTCAAGATCCTTCTCGTCACGCATTGGCTCGGCATGCTGCTGGCACTCGGCACCGCCGCGATCGCCGATACGCTGGGGCTGCGCATTCTTCTGTTCAAGGCGCGCGGGCCGCGCCGTGCGGTTTTCACCTGGCTGCATCACCTGATCGGCGTCGCGCTGTTCCTGCTGCTGTTTTCCGGTGGCGCCTTGATTGCGTTGCGCTTCGGCTCCTGGTGCGAACTCGACAGCACGATGGTGATGCAGCTTGGCCCGGTCTGCGTGCCGAACAAGGTCATCGCCAAGCTGATCCTGATCGGCGCGCTGTTGAGCGTGGCGCTGCTGATGGATGCGTACGTACTGCCCCTGTCGAAGCGATCGGAGAGACCGCTACTCGCGGTTCTACCGTTGCCTGACGTGATCCGCGCCGGGCTCATCGGCAGCGCCTCCCTCACGTGCTGGGTTTCGCTCGCGGCCATTCCTCTGGTGAAGGAATTGCATCGCTGGCAGGTCACCGAACTGCTGACGGCGGTGGCGGTGATATGGCTGACGCTCGCAACGGGCATGGTGCTGGTGCTTGTCGGCATCCGCTATTGGATGCGGCGGTTCGGCGATATCCTGGTCGCAGAGCGACCGACGACCGGTCGCCGTGCGGGAACAGCACACGCAGGCGCACGCCTCGCGTCAATCCAGCCGATCAAAGTGAGCGCGCCAAGTTTCAATGCTTCACCCGCGCCGGCCGCCCACTACCGCGCGCAGGCAGACGAGCCCTTCAAGCCGATCACGCTGGAAACCGCATTCGCTGCGTGTCGCCGGGCCGTATTCGGAACTGCGGCGCTCAGCTTCGTGATCAACCTGCTGATGCTCACCGGGCCACTTTATATGCTGCAGGTCTATGATCGCGTCCTGACCAGCCGCAGCCTCGAAACGCTTACCGTGCTGACCGGCCTGTTGATCGGGCTCTATGCCTTTCTCGGCATGCTCGATCTGATCCGTACCCGCATTCTGTCGCGCGTGGCGTTGCGGCTGGACCGCCTATTGGGACCGAGCCTGCTGGCAGGCGCGATCAGCACGGGAGCCGGCGGACAGACGCAGCAACCGCTGCGCGATCTCGAACAGATACGCCAGTTTGTTTCCGGCCCCGCTCCGTCCGCCGTATTCGATCTGCCGTGGTCGCCGCTGTTCGTGGCGCTGATCTTCCTGCTGCATCCGATGCTCGGCATCGTCGCGCTCGCCGGCGCACTGGTTCTCATCGTTCTGTCGGTCGCCAATCAGCTTTTGACCCGTGAGCCGCTGGCGCGCGCCACGGAGGATCTGGCGCGCACGCATGCCATCGTCGAGGCCGGACGCCGCGGTGCGGAAACGCTGCGCGCTATGGGCATGGCGCAATCACATCGCGCGCGTTGGCTTGGCGAGCATCGTGCAGCTTTAACGCGTCAACTTCAGGCGAGCGATATCGCCAGCGGCTTCACCGTCACCATCAAGATCGGCCGCCTTCTGCTGCAATCGCTCATCCTCGGCACCGGCGCCTATCTCGCGATCAACGATGCGATGTCGCCAGGCGCGATGATTGCCGCCTCGATCATCGCCACGCGCGCGCTGGCGCCGGTTGAACAACTGATCGCCCAATGGCGCAGCATCATAACGACGTCCGGCGCGGTGAAGCGCTGCCGTACCGCCCTGTCGGATGCGCAAACTACTGAGCAAAACCTGGCGTTGCCGGAACCGCAGGGCGAACTCGACGTAGCCAAACTGTATGTCGCCGCTCCGGGCCGCACCGATCCGGTGCTCAAGGGATTGAGCTTCCGCCTGCAGCCCGGCGATGCGGTTGCCGTGATTGGACCCAGCGCGTCCGGAAAATCAACACTGGCGCGTGCGCTCGTTGGGGTCTGGCCGTTGCGCCACGGCGAGATCCGGCTCGACGGCGCGGAGCTGACCCAATGGGACCCCGAGAAGCTCGGCCGTCACATCGGTTATCTGCCCCAGGACGTCGTGCTGTTCGACGGCACGATCGTCGAGAATATTGCCCGTCTCGAGCCAAATCCCGACCCTCGCACCGTACTGGCTGCAGCCATCGCTGCAGGTGTGCACGAGATGATCCTGCGGCTCGAAGACGGCTACGGAACGCGCGTGGGTGAGGGTGGTGTCGCCCTGTCGGGGGGACAGCGTCAGCGCATCGCCCTTGCCCGCGCGCTGTATGGCAACCCCGCGCTCATCGTGATGGACGAACCCAACGCCAATCTCGATCGCGACGGCGAAGCGGCGCTCGTCACCGCAATCAAAGGGGCACGCGCAGCCGGTTCCACGGTCGTCGTGATGGCGCATCGGCAAAGCGTTCTCGCCGCAGTCAATCACGTGCTCGTTCTGAAAGACGGCCGCCAGGTCGCATTCGGGCCACCCGGCAAAATCCTGCGCAAGCCGCGCGCGCAAAACGATACGGAGCCTCGTCATGGCAGCAGCAGTTCAGTCAAGCTCGCGACCAACGCCAACTGACGATCGCGGATACCTCGCAGCGGACGCCGATATCGGGCGGCTGTTTCGCCTGTCGTGGATCGTGACCCTGGTGCTTAGCGTTGGGCTCGGCGGATGGGCATACTTTTCCTCGATCAGTGGCGCGGTGATCGCCAGCGGCACCGTCGCAGTGGAAGGCAAGCGTCGCGCGATCCAGCATCTGGACGGGGGCGTCGTCGCCAAACTGCACGCGCGCGACGGCGACGTGGTTCAGGAAGGCGCGCTGTTGGTATCGCTCAATGTCGAGGAAATGAGCCGCGAGATCATTGGGCTCGATTCCGAAATCGCAGCACGATCCTCGCAGATCAAGCTGATCGAGGACGAACTGAAGGATCTTCTAAAACTACTCGAAAAGCGGCTCGTTGCACATAATCGCGTCGCAACACTGCAGCGTGAAGCGGCAAGCCTTGCCGGCGATATTGCTCGGTTGACCAGTCAGAAGGAGAAGGTGGAGGCACGTCGCGCACGGGCAGAAATCCGCGCGCCCGTTGCTGGCCGCGTGCACAATCTGGTGACGCATACGCTTGGCGGCGTCATCTCACCCAACGCCACGATTGGCGAAATCGTGCCATCTCTGGAAGGATTGATGATCGAGGCGCGGCTGGCGCCGCAGGACATCGACCAGGTCCGTGTCGGGCAGGCGGCACAGGTACGCATGACAGCCATGAACCAGCGCACCACGCCGTCACTCTCGGCAACCGTCGACCAAGTCTCCGCCGACCTTCTGCGCGATGAAACCAAAACCCACGACTATTACCTCGTGCGTGTCATGCTTGCCGAGGATGCCAAGCAGCATTTGCACGGCAAGCCGCTGCTGCCCGGCATGCCTGCGGATGTGCTGATTGAAACTGAACGTCGTTCGGTACTGAGCTACCTGACTAAGCCACTGATGGACCAGATCACGCATGCGTTTCGTGAGGAGTGAGTATTTGCGGGATATTGCGAATGAAGGCAGACGCGGCCTCGCATCCTTACTGACGCTGCGCGGCCGGCCGGTATCGCGTTTTTTCCTGGCAGCCATTTTCATGCCTACCGGCGTGTTTTTATCGCCGGCATCCGCCGAAACACTGGCGGAAGCCATGGCCGCCGCGGCGACGCGCCATCCGGCACTCAAGGCTGAGGAAGCTCGCAAGCGGGCGGCGAGCGCCAGCGTGGATGTGGCGCGCTCAGGCTACTATCCGCGCCTCAATGCATTTGGTGACATCGGTTACGGCACCGGCAATCGCGGCCTGAGCGCGGGAGATAGCGGCAGCACCAGTTCTGGATCACGGTCCTTCGACGATAACTGGAGCGGACGTTGGGGCTACGGCCTGCACGCAGAACAGTCACTGTATGACGGCGGCCGCACGCGGAGTGCCGTTGCCGAAGCGCATGCCGGCGAAGGCGCCGCAACTTCGCAAGTCCGCGTCGCCGAACAGTCCGTGCTGCTCGAAGCCGCGATTGCCTTCACCGATCTTGTGCGCGATCGCCAGATCGAAACCCTGCGCACGCGCAGCAAGGCCATGCTGGACGAGGAAGTAAAGGCCGCGCAGGAACGGCTGAAACGTGGCGCGGGAACCGCCACCGACGTGGCGCAGACGCGCGCACGGCACGCCCAAGCCCTCGCCGATCTCATCGTCGCGAAAGCGGAGAGCAAAGTCAGCATATCGGAGTATGAGCGGATCATCGGCCGTGCTCCGGGCAAGCTCGAGCGCCCGCGTGTACCGGAAGCGAGCCTGCCAAAATCCGTTCAAGCCGCCATGACGGACGCGGAAGCGAAAAACCCGGCCTCCATCGTTGCCGAATACAAGGAGCAGGCGTCGCGCCATACGGTGGATCGCCTGGCGGCGGATGGGCTACCTCAAGTGAAGCTGCGCGGCGGCATTGAAGGCGATCGCGGGTTTTCATCGTCGTCGGAGACGGCCGATCGCGACAGTGCCTCGATTGCTGTGCGCGTCAACGTTCCGATATTCGACGGCGGCGAGACCACGGCGCGGGTCAAGCAAGCCCGCGAGCTGAACACCGGCATGGCAGAGGACGCACGGCGGATTCGCGAACAAGTGCGCGCTGGTGTGACGGCGGCCTGGGCAAGACTGGCAGCAGGGCGTGAACGGCTCGGCTATGAACAGGAAGCCGTACAGGCCAGTCGCCGCGCGCTTGACGGCGTGCGGCAGGAGATCAAGCTCGGCAACCGCACCACGCTGGAAGGTCTTGATGCCCAGCGCGATCTGGTCGCCAGCGAAGTCCGCCTCGCCGCCAGCGAACGCGATCTGATTGTCGCGTCCTATGCTCTGCTTTCCGTCACTGGCCAACTCTCGTTGGACGGACCACAGGAGGCACGCCAGACAGCAGCGGTGCACACGAGCGACGACGGGAAACCCGTAAAACGCGCCGCCAAAGTGAAAGGTGCTCAGGACCAACCCTGGCAAGCCGTCATCACCAAGAAGACGCGCTAGGCTTCGCGAAACGCGATCGTGCAGGTAATGCGTGATCCGCCCGCCGGATCGCGATAAGTTGCGTGCAACATCATTGCCGCCCGCCGCCTGACAGCACCAAAGACGAAGCGGCGCGCGAGATCCTGGGGAGCCGCTATAATGTCCGATCTGCCGTCCACCGTTCACATCATGGAAGTCGGGCCGCGCGACGGGTTGCAGATCGAGCCGAAAATTTTGGCCACAGCCGATAAGCTGCGTCTCATCGATGCGCTGGCAGCGGCAGGCGCACAGGAAATCGAGGCCGGCTCGTTCGTCAATCCGAAGGCCGTTCCGCCCATGGCCGACAGCGATGCGGTGTTCAACGGCATCGATCCGAAGCCCGGTGTCACCTATCGCGCGCTGTGGCTGAACCTGCGCGGCTTCGAGCGGGCGACACAGGTGAAGAATATCGCCCTGGACGGCAAGTTACATCTCACGGCCAGCGAAACGTTCGTGAAGCGCAACACCAATCGCTCCATCGACGAAACGTTCGCGCAGCTTCCGGAATGGATCGCCGCCTACAAGGCCGCGGGTGTGGAGCCGGATTCAGCGGGTATCATGGCGGCGTTCGGCTGCAACTACGAAGGCGAGGTCCCGCAGGAGCGCGTCGTCGGCATGATTGCGCGACTGATCGATATTCTCGACACGCATGGTTCGAAGCTTAAATACGTCAGTCTGGCCGACACCATGGGCTGGGCCAATCCACACCATATCCAAACGCTGGTCGGCAAGGTGCGCGACCGCTGGCCCGATCTCATCCTGCGATTGCACTTGCACGATACGCGCGGCACTGCCATGGCCAATGCCTACGCCGCGCTGCAGATGGGCGTGCGCGAGTTCGACGGCTCGATCGCCGGCCTCGGCGGCTGCCCGTTTGCCGGAAACAAGGGCGCGGCGGGAAATATCTGCACCGAGGACTTGGCCTTCATGTGCGAGGAGATGGGCATCAAGACCGGGTTCGACCTTGACGCCTTGGTCGACGTCGCCCGGATGGCGGAGGAACTGGTCGGCCATCCCGCATCGGGCAAGCTCATGAAGGGCGGCACCCTGGGCAAATACCGCAAGTAAACCTTCGCCCAATTTTCGGCCCCCGGACGATAAATCGGTTGTGATATGCACGTTGCCGGGTCGGATAGCCGCGGCTGCAAACTTGACAAAAATACTCAACTATTATTATTGACCTAGTCCCTGGATCAGTCTGTCCAAAGGGGCGCGGCCTGCCCGTTGCCAGACCCAGGAGGCGACCGGGTCCGATCCGCGTTAACGACAGATACTGCGGGCGTTCTGGAAGTCATCAGGCCGTGCAGGCGGGGTAAGGTCAAGGCATGAGGCAACGCGCACGAGCATCCGCGAAGGATCGTGCCTTCCGGGTTCGGACCATCACCTCGCTCACGTCCCTGCTGACCGTGCGTTTCGCTAGGCGTTCGCTAACCCGGACCGCGTGCGCAAAGTTTGCCGCTTTGGTTGCAAGCGCATTCGTGGCAACGGCGGCCTGGGCTCAGGATGCATCCGCGCCGGTTGTCCCGCCGCCTGCGGTCAGCCCTCCGGCCGCCGTGCAGCCTGCCTCACCGCTGCCGCCAGCCGTTGCCAATCCTCCAGCCGCCGTCGAACCCGCGGCTCCCCAGCCATCAGCAGACGCACCGGCTCCGGCAATTCCGATTGAACAGGACGCTGTTCCTGACGCAGCCGAAGCGGCGCCATCGGCATCACCCGACGCCGCTGCATCGGATCAGCCGACGGCTGCCGACGCGCCTGCGACCGCACCTGGATCTCCGCCGACGTCTACCCTGCCCCATGATCTGACGCCGTGGGGCATGTACGATGCCGCCGACATCGTGGTGAAGGCGGTGATGATTGGCCTGGTGATCGCCTCGATCATCACCTGGACCGTCGGGTTGGCGAAAAGCCTGGAGCTGATCAGCGCGTCGGCCTCCCTGCGCAAATCGCTGTCGCGCATTTCCGGTGAACGCTCCCTGCACGAAGCGATCGAAAAACTGCGCAGCCGGCGCGGATTGCTGCGCGCCATGCTCGACGCGTCTGCGGCCGAAGTCCGCCTGTCCAGCGACAGCCTCAATCCCGATGGCGTCAAGGAGCGCGTCGCATCGCGGCTCGGACGCATCGAGGCCTCCGCCGCACGCTCCATCGCGCGCGGCACCGGCATGCTGGCCACCATCGGATCGACGGCGCCGTTCGTCGGCCTGTTCGGCACCGTCTGGGGCATCATGAACAGCTTCATCGGCATCTCGAAAGCCCAGACCACCAACCTCGCGGTGGTGGCGCCGGGCATCGCCGAGGCGCTGCTGGCGACCGCCATCGGCCTGGTCACCGCGATCCCGGCGGTGATCATCTACAATCAGTTCTCGCGCTGGATCGCCGGTTACCGGCTGCTGGTCGGCGATGCCGCGGCGCACGTGCAGCGGCTGGTCTCACGCGATCTCGACCGCATCACCAGCGAAACACCCCGTTCCCTCAAGGCTGCGGAGTAGCGCCATGGCAGGCGGCGTTCAGGACAACGGTGACGATCTCGTCGAGGCGCACGAGATCAACGTCACGCCCTTCATCGACGTCATGCTGGTGCTGCTGATCATCTTCATGGTGGCAGCGCCGCTGTCCACCGTCGACGTGCATGTCGATTTGCCGGTGTCGGCGGCAGCGCCTCAGCCGCGGCCGGACAAGCCGATCTTTCTCACCATCAAGCCGGACCTGACGCTGAGCATCGGCAACGATTCCGTCCCGCGCAGCCAGCTCACGCATGCCGTCGAGACCGCGACCCAGTCTGACAAGAACAAGCGTCTGTTCCTGCGCGCCGATCAGAACGTGCCATATGGCGAGCTGATG
>JAEZBU010000130.1 GCA_023426855.1 Pseudomonadota bacterium
TCCACCGCAGCACTGGCCGATGCCTTGTCCGGCGTGGTCACCGTGACTGGCATGAAGGACATCCTTGGCTGCTGGACCATGTTTGAAGCTCCGTTGTGATGCTGGTGCGTGGAACACGCTTGAGATCTGACGCCTAATGTGCGGGTCCTTGGTAATCTGTTCAAGCAAAGCCGTCAGCCCCGCGACCCGATATCAACCGGCGCGTCACGTGTCGCATCGGTGATGCTGTTAGGCCTTTGTTCAGACAAGATAATTGCCGGAAATTCACGATTTGAGGATCGTCCGGCGACAATCAGCATCAGCTTGGTGCCGATGGAAACAGCTTGTTTACCGCTCTCGTGCACTCTCTGCCTCGTTGAGTACGCCGGAAGACGGATGCCGTGCATGTCGCACACCCGCACTGCCGGCGGTGTTCCAGTTCAAGTGAGTTTCGAGTTCATCCATGGCAAAGCGCGTATTGATCGTTGATGACGATCCGGTCCAGCGGCGTATCCTGGAAGAATGCATCAAGCGGTTCGGCCACGAGACCAAGTCCGCTTCGTCTGCCGAGCAAGCCCTCCAGATCCTCAGCAGCGGCGACAAGAGCGACATCGCTCTGGTTCTGCTCGACATGGTCATGCCGGGCGCTGGCGGCATCGCGGTCCTCAATGAGCTGCACGGCAAGCCCGACGCGCCGCCGATCATTGTGCAGACCGCGCACGGCTCCATCGACAGCGCCATCAATGCGATGCGTGCAGGCGCGGTGGATTTCGTGGTCAAGCCCGCAAGCCCCGAGCGGCTGGAAGTTTCCATCAACAGCGCGCTGAAGATGGAAGCACTGGCTGGTGAAATCACCCGTATCAAAAAGAAGGTCGAGGGCACCCTCTCCTTCAACGACCTGATCAACAGCAGCGAAGGCATGCAGCGCGTCGTGGCGCTCGGCCGCCGTGCTGCAGGTTCTCAGATCCCGGTGCTGATCGAAGGTGAATCCGGCGTCGGCAAGGAGCTGATCGCACGCGCCATCCAGGGCGAGAGCGAGCGCGCCGGCAAGCCGGTCGTGACCGTCAACTGCGGCGCGATTCCGGAAAATCTGGTTGAAAGCATCCTGTTCGGGCACGAGAAGGGCTCGTTCACGGGTGCGGTAGATAAGCGCATCGGCAAGTTCCAGGAAGCCGACGGCGGCACGCTGTTCCTCGACGAAGTCGGCGAACTGCCGCTGGAAGCCCAGGTCAAGCTGCTGCGTGCACTGCAGGAAGGCGAGATCGACCCGGTCGGCTCCAAACGTCCGGTGAAGGTCAACATCCGCCTTATCTCGGCGACCAACCGCGACATGATCGAGCTGGTGAAGGCCGGCAAGTTCCGCGAGGACCTCTACTACCGTTTGAACGTGTTTCCCATCCGCGTGCCACCTCTACGCGAACGTCTCGGAGATGTTCCGGAACTGGCTCGCCACTTCCTGGCCCGTTTCGCGGCCGAGGAAGGCAAGCGCGTGACCAACATCAGCGAACAGGCGATGCAGTTGCTGACCAGCTATCCCTGGCCGGGCAACGTACGCCAGCTTGAAAACGCCGTGTTCCGTGCGGTGGTTCTGGCTGACGGCAATGAACTGACAGTGGCGGAATTCCCCCAGATCGCCATGCACGTTCAGGGCTTTGCCGCACCGATCCCGCCGGCCCCCACGCCGGAAGCGCCCCCGGTCTATACCGGCCCGGCGCTTCTCGGTGCGGAGGATACCGTGCCGCGCACTTTGGAAGTCAAACGCAACGAGGGTGGCGGTTCGCTCGGCATCCCGGCCGTGACCGAAGCGGGCGAGATGCGCTCTCTGGTCGATATCGAGGCCGACATGATCCGGCTGGCTCTTGGCCGTTATCGTGGTCACATGACCGAAGTCGCCAAGCGTCTCGGCATCGGCCGCTCCACGTTGTATCGCAAAATGCAGGAATACGGGCTGGAGCTACGCCCCAACTGAGCCCAGAAATTGGGCAACAGCACCGATATTGGAACGGCCCGCATGACGGGCCGTTTGCTTTTGGCCACAGTTCCGACAAATCCCTGCTGCGTGGAAAGCGGAGATTCGATCGCACTGGCCGCGACGCAGTTCGTGCGTTAGCGTGCGCGCGACAGAAGGAGAAGTACTGATGCGATCTGCTGCGACTGCGCTTGCTGGTCTTCTGCTCTCTGCCACGTTGGCAGGGCCGACGCTGGCGACCACCGAGCCGTCTCAGGCCGCGGGCCCTGAAAATACTGCGACTTCATCGGCGGCGAGCCCGGCTGCGACGCCTGTGGCCGACGCGACCAAGCCTGCGGATGTCAGCGCGGATCAACCCGCCCAATCGCCCGACCCTGCCGCGGCAGAAACTGCCGCTCCCGCACAGCCCGAACCTGCGCCCGCGGAAACGGCGTCTGAGGCCGAGCCGGCCGCGCCGGCCGAAGCGGCCTCGAGCGCGCCCGAAGTGCCGGCCACAGAACCGCCCGCGGCAACTGCCCAACCTGCTCCGGAGGAGCCTGCTCAAGCCGAGGTTGCTGAAGACAGCATCCTGACCAAGGAGCTTCTGCAGAAGATCACCGACGCCAAGGCTATCTCCAAGGAAGACCGCGAGGCGCTGACCGCGTTCTATCAGGAGCGTGGCGAAAACCTGTTGTGGTTCGAAGGCTCGAGCTTCACCGCGCGCGCCCAGGCCGCAATGGCGGAGGTCCGCCAGGCTGACGACTGGGGCCTCGATGCGTCCGCCTTTAGCCTGCCCGACGCGCCCACCAGCGGTGAACCGGCCGACGTCGCCGACGCCGAACTGGCATTCTCTCTGGCCGTCATCAAGTACGCCAATCACGCCCGCGGCGGTCGCATGGATCCGAAGCGGCTATCCAACTACATCGACCGCGACCTGAACCTGGTGCCGACGGCTGATCTTCTGACCGAAGTTGCCGCACGCGATGATGCGGACACCTATCTGCGCAGGTTGCATCCGCAGCATCCGCAGTTCGAAAAGCTGCGTCAGGCCTATCTGGCTTTGAAGGCTGGCACCGCCCCTGTTGAACCCGAGCCGGAGCCGCAGGCACCGGCCAAGGGCTCCAAGGCCAAGCGTGCCGCCGCACCGGAGAAGGTCACCGAGCGCAAGCTGCTGGTGAACATGGAGCAGTGGCGCTGGATGCCGGAGGACTGGGGCCAGTTTCACGTCTGGGCCAACATCCCAGAGTATACCTTGCGGGTCTCCAAGCACGGCCATCACATCTTCACGGAGCGCATGATCGTCGGCAAACCAGATACGCAGACCCCCGTATTCTCCGACGAAATGGCGTTCCTGGTGTTCCAGCCGTTCTGGGGCGTGCCGGACAGCATCAAGATGAAGGAGATTCTTCCGAGCCTGGCGCGTGGCAGCTCCGCGGCGCTCGACAAGAACAATCTCCGCATTCGCTATCGCGGCCGTGACATCGATCCCGGCAGCGTGGACTGGTCGCGGACGGACATCCGCAATTTCCACGTCTACCAGCCGCCCGGTGGCGGCAACGTGCTTGGACAGGTGAAGTTCATGTTCCCGAACAAACACCAAGTCTACATGCACGACACGCCAACAAAGAACCTGTTCAATGCCTCCCAGCGCACGTTCAGCCACGGTTGCATGCGCGTCCGCAATCCCATGCGGTTCGCGGAGGTGCTGCTCGCGCAAGGCAAAGGCTGGGACAAGAGCCGCGTCGCCGCGCAGGTCAGCAACAGCAAACCGGACAACAACGTTCCGCTCGACACCAAGATCCCGGTGCACATGACCTACTTCACTGCGTGGGTCCAGGATGACGGCAAGCTGTCGACCTACCGCGATATCTACGGGCATGAGTCCCGCATCCAGATGGGCATCGAGGGCAAGGCGCATCTCATCGTGAAGCGGAAAGACGAGCTCGGCCCGGTTCGCGCCGAAGCGATCGGCCGTCTTGTCGAAACACGCACGGGCGGTGGTGGCGGCGGTTCCTTCTCGTCCAAGAACACGCCGGATTGGGCACGCAAAGTGTTCGGCAACTGATCGAGCCGAAGCTCGCAGTTCACACACGGCTTGGTGGCCCCGGAGAGGTTCTCCGGGGCCACATTCGTTTTAGGGTCCTTCCGATTCAGATGGAAACGGAGACGTCAACCGAGCCACTGTTGTCGTCCCGGTACTTGTCACCAGGATCCATCCAACTGCAGGTGTCGACGCCAGCCGAGAGATGGATCCCGGGCACAAGGCCCGGGATGACCAGGA
>JAEZBU010000409.1 GCA_023426855.1 Pseudomonadota bacterium
TCAGCGGAACCGAGAAAGCCGAAGCCGTCTTCCTGTTCCCCGGTGGCGGCGCGCAATACCCGCACATGGCGCGTGCGCTGTATCGCGATGAGCCCGCATTCCGCCGCTCCGTCGACGAAGGACTGTCTCATCTGCCGCCCGCTGTGGCCGCCGAAATCCGCGCTATCTGGATCGACGGCAGCGAAAACGTCGTGGACGCGGAGCAAAAGTTCCTGCGACCCTCGCTGCAATTGCCCGCAATCCTCATCGTCGAAGTTGCCATTGCGCGGCTCTGGATGAGCTGGGGCGTCAAGCCCGCCGCCATGATCGGCCACTCGATGGGCGAAAACGCCGCCGCCTGTATCGCAGGTGTGCTGAGCTTCGAGCGCGCGGTGAAGCTGGTTCATCTGCGCGGCGAACTGTTCGAGGAAATCCCCGCTGGCGGCATGCTGAGTGTTGGCTTGTCCCATGGCGATCTTGCGGCGCGGTTACCGGACGATCTCGACATTGCCTCCGTCAACGCGCCGGAACTATGCGTGGTGTCCGGCTCAAACGACGCGTTGGAACGCTTTGCTGCGAGCCTCACTGCCGAAGGCATCGATGCCAGCCGCATCCCCATCGACATCGCCGCGCACTCGCGCATGCTGGCGCCGATCCTCGACCGCTTCACCGCATTCCTTACCGCGTCGCACCTGCAGGCGCCCAACATTCCGATCGTTTCGAACCGTACCGGCACCTGGTTGACCGCCGCCGAAGCCCGCGATCCCGCCTACTGGACATCGCACCTTCGCTCCACCGTGCGTTTTGCCGATGGACTCGCGGCGCTGATCGAAAACCCGTCGCGTGTTTACATCGAGGTCGGTCCGGGCCGCGTTTTGGGGTCGCTGGCCAAGGCACAGGGCATTCCGGCCAATCAGGTCATCAACAGCCTACCGCACCCGGACGAGGAGACCGACGACCGGCTGCATTTTCTCACCGCACTCGGCCGCGCTTGGGCGACCGGCCTCGACGTTCCCATCCAGAAGATGTGGGCGGACACCAATCCGCGGCGCGTGTCGCTGTCGACATATCCATTCCAGCATCAGACCTATTTCCTTGAGCGCCTGAGCAACGTCGGCGCCGACACCAGCGATGAGACCACGCCGATCAAGATCCCGGACATTGCCGATTGGGGTTGGCAACCGGTGTGGCGGCAGGCGTCCGCGGATGTGCGGCTTGGCGCGGAGCAGGAACCCACGTCCTGGCTCGTTTTCCTCGACGATGGCGAGATCGGCGCGCACCTGGTCAAAGACCTGCGCGGCAAGGGCCATACCGTCACCACTGTTTCGCTTGGCGATCGCTTTGCCGTCACGGACAGCGGCGATGTCTTCCTGTGTCCGGAGCACGGCCGCGAAGGCTATGACGCGCTGTTTCGCCATCTCGGCGAAAATGGCGGCGTGCCGGAACGCATCGTGCATCTGTGGCTGGCC
Organism: Pseudomonadota bacterium; assembly: GCA_023426855.1. GTDB lineage: Bacteria > Pseudomonadota > Alphaproteobacteria > Rhizobiales > Hyphomicrobiaceae > ZC4RG25. Next base: position 1,449 of record JAEZBU010000409.1, read on the forward strand.
ACGCACGACGAGACCTACCGCCCCGGTTCCAGCTTTTTCCATCGCAACCAGGAGCGCGGGTTCTACAGCCTGTTCTTCCTCGGCCAGGCGCTGAGCGACGCCGGCACCAGCACACCGGTTCAGATCACGGTCATTACCAACGGCATGCAGCGCGTCGGCGATGAGCCGTTGCCGTATCCGGATAAGGCGACTGTGCTCGGTCCGGCGCAGGTTCTGCCGCGCGAGATGAGCAACGTCACCGTTCGCGTACTGGATATTCCGCGCGACGCTGCCGACAACACCTCGTTCCTTTCGCGCCAACGCCGGGTGCTGGGCCAGCGCCTGCTGTCGGAATCGGGCGAACAATCTGCCGCCACCGATGCCCTCGACCGTATTCGCGATGAAATCCTGGCCGCGCCGGGAAGCGAAATCGTCGCCTATCGCAATCACCGCCGCTGGGTTCGCGGCCATGATCGCCTGCCGCTCAAGCCGGCTGCCGACGCTGCCACGACGTTCCGCAACGGCGGCGTTTATCTGATCACTGGCGGCCTCGGCGAACTCGCCCTCGCTTGCGCGCGGCACCTCGCCGAGAATTTCCAGGCCAAGATCGTGCTGGTCGGCCGCACTTCGCTGCCCGATCGCAGCGAATGGCAGGATTACCTGGCGTCGTATGGCGAAGGCGACCGCATCGGCCGCGCCATCGCCGCCATCACCGAGATTGAAAATGCTGGCGGCAGCGTCCATCTCGCCCGCGCCGATATCACAAACTCCGAAGCCGTCGCCGCCGTGATCACCGAGGTGAAAGGTCGTTTTGGCCCGATCAACGGGGTGTTGCACGCGGCGGGTGTGGTGAAGGACGACCTCATTGCGTTGAAATCGACGGACGACATCGAGGACGTGTTCGCGCCGAAGATCCTTGGAACCATGGTGCTCGCCGAAGCATTCGCCGCCAAACCGCTCGACCTGATGGTGCTATTCTCATCGTCCAGCACCGATACGACGCCGGCCGGACAGGTGGACTACGTTGCCGCCAACGCGTTTCTCAACGCATTCGCCGAAGCGCGCGCACAGAATCCCACGACACGAACCGTCGCCATTCACTGGGGTGTGTGGAAGGACGTCGGCCTTGCCGCCCGCGCCATCCAGCGTGCCGAGCGTGAGGATGCAGCCCCAACGGTCGAGACCGTCGGCACCGCTCTGTTCGATCGCCGGGTCAGCACGTCGGAAGCAAAGAGCTGGCTGGAAACACGGCTCGACAGTACCCGCCATTGGATTCTCGACGAGCATCGCCTGAAGAACGGCCAAGCCGTTTGGCCCGGCACCGGCTACATCGAATTCACCGCCGAGGCGCTGGCCGAACATCAGGTGTTTGGTCCCGTCGAAATTCAGGATCTTACGTTCCTGCGGCCGCTGCATGTGCCGGATGGCGAACAGCGCACCGTCAGCGTGGCGCTGACGCCCCAGGATACCGGCTATCAGCTCACGATCGAAAGTGAACTGCCGGGCAACGGCGGCGGTCTCGTCCGTCATGCCGACGCGACGATCCGCACACGGCTCGATGGCCAGCCGACGCGATTGAACATCCAGGCGCTGCTGGCCGAATGCCGCGAAGTCGCGCGTAGCGGTGGTGATGAGGCGTTGGCGTCGGCGCAGGAACCGCACCTGCAGTTCGGCCCGCGCTGGAAAGTCCTGCGCTCTCTGGCACTCGGCGACGGTCAGGCCATTGCCCGCCTCGAACTCGGCGATGCCTACAGCCAGGATGCGCAGGATGGCATTCTCATGCATCCGGCGCTGCTCGACATCGCCACCGGCTACGCCATGGATCTCATCCCCGGCTATTCCGCCGATGGCGGATTGTGGGTGCCGATGTCGTATGGTCGCATTCGCATGTACGGCCCGCTGCCCGCCGCGATCTGGAGCCATGTGAAGCTCAGCAGCGGCAACGATCTCGGATCGGACTACGCCAGCTTCGACGTCACGATTACCGATCCGCTGGGTCGCGTTCTGGTGGTTGTAGAGAATTTCACGATCAAGAAGCTGGGCGCCGCCGTCGATTTCTCGCAGACGTCGGAGGACACCACCGCCACCACACCGAACGCTTCGGCTGAGGCGGAGCTGTCCCCTGCCCTTGCGCAACTCGCGGCCCAGGTCGACGAAGGCATTCTACCAAACGAGGGCAGCGAGGCGCTGATCCGGGCCGTCGCGACCGGCAAGCCGCAGGTCATCGTCAGCTCGATGGATCTGGAGGCGTTGAAGCGTGCCGCCGCCCGCGTGCAGGCAGCGCCGCAGCAGGCTGGCGCGTCGGCGGCCTTCGACCGTCCTGATCTCGGCGTCGCGTTCGCCGAACCGGAGACCGACATCGAGAAGACGCTGGCCGGATTCTGGACCGAACTGCTCGGCATCCAGAAGATCGGCGTCAACGACAGCTTCTTCGATCTCGGCGGTCATTCGCTGATTGCGGTGCGCCTGTTCCGCATGATCAAGAAGACCTACGCAGTCGAATTCCCGATCTCGGTCCTGTTCCAGGCGCCGACCATCGCGCAGTGTGCGGCGCTGATCGAGAAGGCCAGCGTCAAGACGTCTACTGCGTCCGGCGACGGCGACGCCGCCCCAGCACCGCAAGCCATCGTGCCGGATCTGGTGCATCTGGTTCGCATGGACAACGGCAAGCATCCTGGCCGCACGCCGTTCTTCCTGTGCGCGGGCATGTTCGGCAACATCCTCAACCTGCGCCATCTGGCCATGCAGATCGGCGCCGATCGCCCCGTCTACGGCTTGCAGGCGCGCGGCATCTATGGCGGACAAGCGCCGCACGAAACCTTCGAGGACATGGCTCGCGCCAACATCGCGGAACTGCGCACCGTGCAGCCGCATGGGCCATACCTGATTGGTGGCTTTTCCGGCGGCGGGCTTGTTGCCTACGAGATGGCGCAACAGCTCCGTGCCGAAGGCGAGATGACTGCGATCGTTGTTCTGCTGGATACGCCCTATCCGGAAGATCCGGTGCTGTCGCTGACCGACCGCGTGATGATGAAGATCCAGGATCTCCAACGCGAGGGTCCGGCCTACATCGGCAACTGGGTGCGTAACCGTATCGCGTGGGAGCGCCAGAAGCGGCTTGCACGTCAAGGCCTCCAGGCGAAATCGTCAGAGCAACTGCATAACGAGGAAATCGAGGCCGCCTTCCGTCGCGCGCTCGGACGCTACAAGGGCAAACCGTATTCCGCGCCCGTCCTGCTGATGCGTCCGAAGCTTCAGGTCGCCTATCGCATCAGCGGCAACCGCGAACTCAACCAGGAACGCAGCCTGCTGCGCGCCGACAACGGCTGGACGCCTTACACGACGGATCTAACGATCACGGAAGTGCCCGGCGATCACGACCGCATGGTGCTGGAGCCGGCTGTTCGCGTGATGGCGGCGCGCCTGCGCGATGCGTTGCGCGCTGCCGATCAGGCCCGCGTGACGTTACCGCTCGCTGCGGAATAATCCGCCTTCAAAAATGAAAAGCCGGAGCGCAGAAATGCACTCCGGCTTTTTTTGTATCCCATCAGTTTGCCGCTGCGTAAAACAGCGGAAAAACCCCCCGCGCACCGACGTAATGCGCGCTCGATGTCGTTATCGCGCACGAGCCGGAGCCGGACGACGGGCGAGCTGCGCCTGCCGCCGTGCCGCTGCGCGTTCGGCAACCTGGCTGAGCTGCTTGCCGGCCTGGTCGCGATCCTGCAGGTGCCCGGCCAATCCCGCCACTGTCGGGAAACGATAGACATCGGTGATGGTCAGGTTCGGCGCCAGCGACTTCTTCAGATCGCGATGGAGCTGAACCGCCAGCAGCGAATGGCCACCGAGATTGAAGAAGTTGTCGAACGCGCCGACTCGCTCCACGCCGAGAATGCGCTTGAAGGCGTCGGAAAGCTGCTTCTGCAGATCGTTGGCAGGCGCCACAAACTCGGCCACCTGCTCCTGCACCTTCTGGGCGTCCTCCGGACGCGGCAGCGCCTTGCGATCGACCTTGGCGTTCGGCGTCAGCGGGAACGACTGCATGGTGACGAAGTGCGACGGCACCATGAAGTCCGGCAGCGCGCCGCGCACGTGCGCCTTCAATTCGGCATCCGGCACCGGCCCAGCCTTGTAGCGGACGTAAGCCACAATGCGCACATCGTTGGCATCTTCGGTGCGCGCCACGACGACCGCCTCCGCCACACCCGGATGCAGACCGATACGCGCCTCGATCTCGCCAAGCTCGATGCGATAGCCGCGCACCTTGACCTGGAAGTCGGCGCGTCCCAGGAAACTCAGCGCACCATCCTCACCGTAACGCACCAGATCGCCGGTCCGATACATACGCTCACCAGCGACGAACGGATTAGGCAGGAAGCGCTCGCGGGTCAGATCCTCACGGCCGAGATACCCGCGCGTCACGCCATCGCCGGCGATGTACAGTTCACCTGCCACGCCGGCCGGAACGAGTTGCTGCGCGTCATCAAGAACGTAGAGCTGCGTATTGGCAATCGGCGTGCCGAGCGGCACCGCACCTTCGCCGAGAACCGCCGGTCCGGTCGACGACCAGATGGTGGTTTCGGTCGGGCCGTACATGTTCTCGATGGTCGCCGACGTTGCCGCGTTGAGTTCCTTCACCAGCGCCGGCTGCAGAGTTTCGCCACCGATAAACAGATGCCGGACAGCGCCAAGCGCGCGCCGGTCGTCGTCGTTCATCAGCATCATCGCCGCCATCGATGGCGTGCACTGAAGATGCGTCACGCCATGGTCGGCGATCAATGCGGCCAGACCACCGTGAGCGTCACCAGCCGCTTCCGGGGCGAGCGAACGGGCCGCAGCCACGACATCAGCCAGCGGCTCCAGCGCTTGCAAGGCAACTTCGGTCGGAACGCCGAAGTCGATCAGGCAGGCGATCTCATTGACACCGATGGCGTTGAGCTGATGCACGCGAGCCAGCGCATCGTCCACCGTGCCGAACAGGCCGCTGTCGTCGAAATAGCGCAGGAACGCGAACTCGATGATGGCATCGAGTTCATCGGCATCCAGCGTACGCAGATCGATATCCATCGCCTTGTTGGCGCCGGCCGGTTTTTTGAACGCCGGAAACGCCCAGGCGTATTCCTTGATCAGCGCAGTGGCGCTGCGCAGATACGCCTTCATCGGCTCACGCGCGATCTCGCGGACCTGTTCTCGATCCTCGCCGATCAGCGTGTGCAGCATCAGCGTGACGGTGTAGTCATCCGGATTGCGACCGCACTCCGCCAGCGTCTGGCGATAGATGCGAACCTTCTCCGCCACCTCTTCGATCGACTGGCCGAGCAGATGGGTCAGCACATTGCAGCCCATGCGCGCAGCTTCGCGATATGACTCCGGATTACCGGCCGTGGTCAGCCACACCGGCAGTTCCTTGCTCACGGGGCGCGGCTGCGTCACGACGTTGACCTGTTTACCACCGGGCGCTTCGAACGTGACGGCGTCGCCGCGCCACAACTTGCGCACCACATCGATATCGCGAAGCATCGCCGTTTTGTTATTCGGCGGCGCATTTTCCGGACGCAGCAGGAAGTCGTCGGGCATCCAGCCGGACGCGAACGCCACACCGGCACGGCCGTTGGAGATGTTGTCGATAACCGCCCATTCCTCGGCAACGCGCGCCGGATGATGCAACGGCAGCACGCAGCTTCCACCGCGGATATCGAGATTGCGCGTGACGGCGGCAACCGCCGCACCCGTCACCGACGGATTGGGATACGGCCCGCCGAACGCGTGGAAATGGCGTTCCGGCGTCCACACAGCACAAAATCCGCGATCGTCGGCATAGCGCGCGCCGTCGAGCAGAAGCTGATACTTGCGCGGGCCTGCACCGTCGTCGTTGCCCCAGAAATAGAGGCTGAAATCCATCGCGGACTTATCGCCTGTCGCGCGCTTCTTCGGCGCGGACGCAACCGCCTTGCTCTGATCGGCATGCACGACGACCGCGAAGCCACGCGCCAGCGTCCAGAACAGCTCCAGCACCGAAATGTCGAACGACAGGCTGGTCACCGCCAGCCACACCGGCTGTCCGGTCCCGGACCGCGGAATGCGCTCGTCCATGCCGACGAAGAAGTTCACGACGTTGCGATGCTCGATCATGACGCCCTTGGGGCGACCGGTCGAACCCGACGTATAAATGACGTAGGCGAGATTTTCCGGGCCTGCCTTCGGCAGCGCGACGCCGGATGAGGCGCCGGATGCGGCGTCCTCAACGGTCAACGTGCGGATGCTGGCGTCGGCGAGCGGCGCGGCGCCGGGATCGGTGAACACGATCTTGAGGCCGCTGTCCTCGATCATCAAGGCCACGCGATCGCTCGGATAGGTTGGGTCGAGCGGCACGTAGGCGCCACCGGCTTTCCAGATACCGAGCGCGCCGACCACCAGATCGCACGAGCGGCTGACGTTGAGACCGACGAGGCTGTCCGGCCCGACACCGAGGCCGACCAACGTTTCGGCGACGCGCGTAGCGCGCGCGTCCAATTCGGCATAGGTCAGCGTTTCACCGGCGCAATGCAGCGCGGGCGCATCAGGCGTGCGACGCACCTGCGCTTCGATAAGCTGGTGCACCGACGCGGTGCGATCGTAGTCGCGTGCGCTCTGATTGCGCAGCAAAACGAGGTCGTGCATCTCGGCTGCGGACACGACAGGCAACTGCGATACCAACTTGCCGCCCGCATCGTCAGAAGCCAGGGCTGCCAACACTGCATCGGCTTGGCGTAAAAGTGCAGTCAGCGCCGAATGCGGAAGACGCGTGCTATCGAACAGCACCTGCACCGATGGACCAGCATCAGAAACAACAAGCGTCAGTGCACTTCCGACAACGGCGTCGGCCGAACCGCCGCCGTTCGTCTGGCGGATCACCACGGCCGGACGGACTGCATTCAATCGCGGGCTACGCGCGATCAGATCAGCCGAAACACCCGTGCGGCGACGGATTTCACCAAGCGATGCTTCGGTCGCACTCACGACATCCGCGACGGTTGTTTGCGGATCGATTGCGACGGTAAGCGGTACGGTCGGCGCGACGTAACCCGCGAAATCCTGCATCAACGCAGAGACGCGGTCATCGACATAACCGAGCTGGAGCCGCGCCTGATGGCCGAGCCGCGCAAACACGCTGGCCAATGCAGCAATGGCGCGATCACCGGTCAGATCCCCCGGAAGCGTCAGCG
>JAEZBU010000146.1 GCA_023426855.1 Pseudomonadota bacterium
CGCCGCGAGGGCATGACATCGCGTAACCATGAGGGGAGCTTGTGCGATCGCATGCTGCAGAACCTGTTCGTCTACGGCACCTTGATGTCCCATGCCGGCCATCCGATGGGTGCGCGGCTGGCGCGCGAAAGCCGGTTGATCGGCCATGGCATGCTGCCGGGAAAGCTGCTCGATCTCGGCAGCTATCCGGCACTCGTCGAACCGGGCGCGGGGGGTGAATTGGTCTACGGCGAAGTGCGCGCGCTGAATACCCCCGCGACGTCGCTGCGCTGGCTCGACGATTATGAACGCGTGATCCCGGGCCGCGAGGCGCAATCGGATTACGCCCGCCTGACACGCATGGTGCGGCTCGAAGCCGGCGGCGAGGTGGAGGCCTGGGTCTACGTGTTCCAGGCGCGCCTGGTGCGGCCGAGTTTCATCGCCGACGGGCACTGGCGCGGGCCGCGGGGGTGAGGGCTTCCGTGTGCCAAGCTGCTCACGTCGGAGCGGGAGAGATTGCGCGGTTGGCTTGAGCAGATGCACCCGGATCACGAATGGATCGGGCTGCTGACGGACACTGTCCACCCGTCAGAACGAGCCGAGCAGCCCAGACCACATGTATTGGAGCGGCATCAGCACGGCGAAGGTTATCAGCGCAATCAGAAAACACAGGCGAAGCGCTGCGCCAAAGGGGATCCGCGCCATGCCGATCGCAACGACGATGGGCGATGCCTGATAGGGCAGGATCGGCGTCGAAAATCCGATGATCTGTATCATGAGCACAGTCATCAGCGGGAAGCCGGAGCCTTCGGATAGAGATTGGGCCAGCGGCGTGAAGAGTGCTGGTACGCCATTGGACGTCACCACAAAATTGAGCAGGCTTGCGATGCCGGTGATGGCGGCGAAGTTCACAAACGGCGTTTCCGGATCAAGCGGCGCATAGCGCAGGAGGGCTGTTCCTATGGTGGTCCCGAGGCCGCTTTCCGCTACCAATGCGGCCAGTCCGAGGATCGCAGCGACGTAGATCGCGGTGCTATGGTTCACCTGTTTGCCAAATTCATCCCCGGTAACGAACCCCACGCCCGGCAACAGGCACAGGCAGGCGGCCGCCAACCCGATCCATGCTGGGGCGATTCCATGAAGGGAATCCGTGAGCCACAAGGCGAGGGTGATCACCAGCAACATCGCTAACCGGATCTCCGACGCCGTCAGCGCGGGCAACGGCTCTGCGTCGGCGACTTCATCCACGCGATCGCGGAACAGCACAATGATGCAGATGGCAAGGATGATACCCTTGAGAACGCCGAGCACGGGGGCATTCAGCAAGAGATAGGGAAGATACGAAAGATGCAGCCCGTACGCAGCCTCGATTGAACCGGTCATGACGAGGTTCGGAACATTAGCGGGCAGGATCGAAGCTGAAAGCTGAAAGGTGCCAAACCCTACCGCCAGCGCCAAGCCGATGCGGCCGGGTCGTCCCTCTCGCAAACCCGCGCCATCTGCGAGAGAGAGAATGATCGGCATCAGCAGTGCGATACGTCCCATGTTGGACGGCATGACGAACGCGAGCGCATAGGTCAGTCCGACTGTGCCGAACACCATGCTTGGATAAGAGTGTGCCAGTCGGGAAGCGAGAAGACGGGCAACCCGTGCAGCCAAGCCCGTCTTGGCGATGGCTATTCCGATGACGTAGCCGCTCACCACCAGCCAGAAGGCGGCCGAGGCAAACCCCGAGAAGATGACTGACGCTGGCGCGACCGCCAGGATCATGGCTGCCGCGAAGAATAACAGTGCTGTCAGATATTCCGGGAGCTTGCCCGATGCCCATAGAGCGATTGTCACTGCGACCAGTACAGCGACCATGTGTAGTCCCCCTGCGACACCCGCCTACTACGCAGGCGTGTTCTGATGCCTCGCTGACGCTGTCGTCAGGATTTACGTCAATCTGCGGGCATCAGTTTCATCCGCGAGGTGCGCTATTGGCACGTCTTGCGGCTGCGGGCAATCGCACAGATCGACTTGCTAGTGCGCCGTCATCTTTGCTGTGCCGATACCGTCGAGCGTGAACTCGAATTTGTCGCCTGCCGCGATCGGAACCGTCACCACGACGCTGCCGGTAATGACGACCATGCCCGGTTCGATGGCCTGGCCGCGATCGCGCGCGAGGTTCGCTACCCACGCCAGCGCGCCCATCGGATTATCGGTGCGGCCCCGATCACGCTCGACGCCATTGATCGTCAGCCGTCCCCCGATGCCGTTGAGATCGAGATCTGCGGGTACGCGGCGCGATGGCCCGAGCACGATGCCGCCGTTCCAGGCGTTATCGGCGATCAGCGTCGTGGCCTGGGTTTCGCGATAGACGGCGTTGCGATCCTCGATCATTTCAAAGGCTGGCAGAACTTCCGTGACCGCGGCGCGCACATCTTCCAGCGTATAGGGCCTGTCCTGACGCGGCAGCCCGCCGCCGAGCCGGACCGCCAACTCGCACTCGATCATCAGGTGAATGTAATCGCCGAGGTTCAGATCGGCAGGTGAATTGTGGATGCGGCGCTCATAGATCTGCCCGCCGATCGGATGATCGATGCCCATGAGCTGTTGCATGACCTTGGTGGTCGTCGCGATCTTCAGGCCTTTGACCTGACCATGAAGCGGCGTCCACAACGCGCGCAATTCGTCCTGGATGCGATAGGCATCGCGAATACTCGGCGGCGCATGCTCGGCCGGCAGGTTTTGATAGGTGGCCAGCGTGCGGTGCTGATCGGCGATAAATCTGGCTGCGCGTTTCGGATCGAAATCGTACATGACGGCCGTTCCCTCCCACCGGGCTGTTCGGATCAATCCGGCTTTGTTTGCCCAAAAGCCGGCACTTCGGCGGCAAAGCGCGCCAGCCAGTCGACGAGCTTCGGATGTTTTTCGCGCCAGACGCCGCCGTGGCGGAAATCCAGATAACCAAGCGCGCAGGCAATCGTGATGTTGCCGTAGTCGGGCGTGCCCTGCCATGTCGGCGGCGCGTTTTCGAGCTGATCCAAAGCCAGATCGATCTTGAGCTGCTGCCGGTCCACCCAGCTCTGGACACGCATCTCGGCGGGCCGGTAGCGGCCCTCGTAAACCAGCAGCAAAGCCGCATCCAGAATGCCGTCGGCAAGCGCGCCACGGACCATCGTGTCGAGGCGCGGCCGGCCGGCTGCCGGAAACAGGCGTGGTTCCGGGGACAGGCTGTCGAGGTATTCGCATATGACAGGGCTGTCATAGACCTGCATGCCGTCGTCGAGGATCAGCACGGGTATCTTGGACAATGGATTTTCCGGGAACAGCGCTTCGTTGCGCAGGATGCTGGTGTCGATCCGCTCAACCGATATCTGGTCGAGGACGCCCTTCAGACTGGCGACGATCTTGACCTTGCGCCCGTACGGCGAGGCTTGCGCAGACAGCAACTTCATCATCGGGCGTTGGCTCCGGTCGATTGATTTTGCGCCATGGTGACGGGCGAGCAGCCGAACGGCAAGCGCTGAAATAGCATGTTGTCATCATAGGCGCGCGACGGCGCAATCCCGTTCAGGCAGAGGTATCGGCCTCCAGCGATGCGGCCGCGGTTTCGTAGGCGTCAGTGGCCTCCAGCCAGGCCTCTTCCGCCTGTTCGAGCTGCTTCAGGCCCTGACCGCGTTCAATCGACAGCTTCTGCGCCTTGGCGGAATCGCGCGTGTACAGCTCCGGATCGGCGAGCGCAGCGTCGAGCTTCGCGATGGCAGCGTTGATTTTCTCGACCTGCTTTTCAGCCGTCTGCATGGCCTTTTTCAGTGGGGCCAGTTCGGCGCGGCGCTCGGCGGCGGCGCGACGCTGATCGGTGCGGCTGGCGCGGACGTCCGTGCCGGCATTGGCCTTGTTGCGATCGCGCATGCGGGCGCCGCGCTCGGCCAACAGCAGTTGCCGATAGTCGTCCATGTCGCCGTCGTAGGACTTCACCGTGCCATCGCGGACGATCCACAGCCGGTCGGCGCTGGCTTCCACCAGATGCCGGTCGTGGCTGATGAGGATGACCGCGCCCTCAAACTCCGCCAGTGCCTGGATCAGCGCTTCGCGGCTGTCGACGTCGAGATGGTTGGTCGGCTCGTCCAGGATCAGCAAATGCGGCCCGTGGAAGGCGGTCATCATGAACATCAGCCGCGCCGTCTCGCCGCCCGACAGGTGCCCGCAGCGCGTGTCGGCCTTTTCCGCACCGAAACCGTAGGAGCCGAGCCGCGCCCGACGCTCCGCCTCGGTGGCATCCGGCATCAGGCGGGTGATGTAATCGTATGGTGTGCGGTTGGCGTCGAGATCGTCGAGCTGATGCTGCGCGAAATAGCCGACTTCGATCTTGCTGGCGCCGAAGATCTGTCCGGACATGGCCTGCAGTTTGCCCGCGATCAGCTTGGCGAAGGTGCTCTTGCCGTTGCCGTTCTGGCCGAGCAGGGCGATGCGGTCGTCGTTGTCGATGTTGAGGTTGAGGCCGGTCAGCACCGGTTTTGCCGGATCGTAGCCAGCCGATGCGCTCTCGATGCGCAGCAGCGGGCTGGCAATCGGCTTGTCGGCCTTGCGGAACAGGAACGGCACGACGCGATCATCGACCTGCGCTACGATCGGCTTCATGCGGGCGAGAGCTTTCACACGGCTCTGTGCCTGTGTGGCTTTGCTCGCCTTGGCCTTGAAGCGGATGATGAACGCCTCGATGCGACGGCGCTCTTCGTCCTGCCGCTTCTTCAGCTTCAGTTGCTGGCTTTGGCGTTCGCGCCGGGCGTCGTCGAAGTCGTCATACGTGCCGGTGTAAAGTGTGAGCTTGCCGCGATCGAGATGCAGGATAGCGCCAACCACGCGATTGAGCAGATCGCGGTCATGGCTGACGATCAGTACGGTGTGCGGATAGCTGGCGAGATAGCTCTCCAGCCACATCGTACCTTCGAGATCGAGATAGTTGGTCGGCTCGTCGAGCAGCAATACCTCGGGTTCGAGGAACAGGACGGCCGCCAGAGCGACGCGCATGCGCCAGCCGCCGGAATACTCGCGGCACGGACGGCGCTGAGCCGTCTCGTCGAAGCCGAGGCCGGAGAGGATTTGCGCAGCGCGTGAGGGCGCCGAATGTGCATCGATGTCGGCGAGGCGCTGGTGAATGTCGGCGATGCGGTGGGCATCCTCGGCGGTTTCCGCTTCCGCCAGCAGCGCCGCGCGTTCGGTGTCGGCTGCGAGCACCCAGTCGATCAGCGTGTCGTCGCCGCCCGGTGCCTCCTGCGCGACGTAGCCGAGCTTGGCGTGCTTCGGCCAACTGATTGCGCCGTCATCGGGTGACAGCTCACCGGTGATCAGGCGCAGCAGGGTGGTCTTGCCGGCGCCGTTGCGTCCGACCAGCCCAACCTTATGACCGGCCGGGATGCCGGCCGTGGCGCCCTCGAAGATCGGCTTGCCCTCGATGCGGAAACTGAGATCGTTGATATGCAGCATGGGGCCGGGAGATAGCGGCTGGCGGGCGGTTTGTCATCCGGTGCGGCGCAAAAGGCTTAGCCCGCGACCACCGGCTTCAGAGATTCCATCAGCAGCCGGGTCTGCACATCTTCCTCGGTGATCGAGAGCTGTGCGGCGAACCAATCCTGCACCAGCCTGCACACCTGCTCCGGCGTCGCCTGCGCCAGGGCTTGCGGATTGGAGAAGAGCTGTAGGTCGCCGTTGGTCCAACCGCGCGCCCCGAGCGCCGAAGTCAGAACGTCGTAGTCGGTCTTGCGGGGCGGCAGATGCTTCTGTGGTGTCCGGCGGCCCTCGGCGACGGCGGCGAACACAGAGGTCGCCTGCCGTTGCAGCGGCTGTACATGGCTTGGATCGCCCATCAGGCTGAGGACGGCCGGGCTGGTCTCGCCCTGGCTGATGTAGCCGTAGCAGGCATCGATGCTCTCGGCCTGGAGGTGTTTGAGATTGTCGAGGAAGCTGGCTGCAATGGTGCGCAGGGCGACCGGTGACGCGGCCAGTGCCTCGTTGGCATGCTGGCGCCGCAGGGCTACCACTGCACCGGCCAAGTGGCGGGCGATGGCGCCTTCGTCGCGATTTTCCGCCTTGAGCTGCACGGCTTCCTTCAGCCGCTCGGCGTACCAGTCGGGGAACTCGGCCTTGAGGATCTGCCACAGCGCGGTGCGCTGGAATTGCTGGTCGATCTCGTCGGCGCCGTCGCTAGCGAGTTGGAACGGGGTTTCGCGCAGTGTTTCCGCTGCGGGCTCCGACGGCTTGGTTTCCGTCAAGGACATGATCCGGGTGACTAGACCCGGCTGCGTGGCCGCCATCCAGCCGGCCCCGCCAAGGATTGCAAGGACCAGCGTGGCGACCAGCAAGCGCCGCCACCTGCGCGGGCGGCGCTCGTCCTCCTCTTCGTACTCGTCCTCGTCAGTATCGATGTCCGCCGGGTGCAGCGGATCGGCGGCCGCGACAGCGGTTTGCGCCGAGGCCGGGCCGTCGAAGCGTGGATAGGACGGATCCTGTCGCTGCGGCCCGTCGTGCCGCGACAGATCGTTCAATTCGGGATTGCGGCTCAGCTCGTGGCGGCTGAGATGGGCCGGGCGACCGGCATGCGCGCGGTCAGCAGGCCGTTCGGACTGCGGCATGCCGCGGGGCGACGCGGCAGGCTGCTGGCGGCCGGCTTGTGGCGACGGCGCGGGGCGTCGGGGCGCGGGCTGCGGCATCGACGGGGCAGGACGCGGTGGAAACACGGCAGGCGCGGGACGCCAATCCGGGAAACCCTGCCGCCAGACGAGATCGGTCGGCCGCAGATGTCCAAGCTCGACGAATTTGCGCATCTCGACGTCCGACAGCGGTCCGAACTGCTGACCGTCACGCGCCAGATACCATTCGATTTGTGGTGTAGGCCCCGCCATCGCTGCCTTACGATCCGCTCATGCCGCAGACAGGAACATAAGTCGCCAGTTGGCGGGCCAGCAAGTGTCCGGTGAATATCCGGTGCATCGCTCAAGTATCCTGTTTGAACTGCGGATCGACCGGCACGTTATAGGCATTGGCCAGTCGGTTCGTCATGTTTGCCAGTGCCACCACGGCATAAAGTTCGTTGATCTGGGCCTCGGTCGCGCCTTTGGCCACGGCTGCCGCCCTGTGGCTGGCCATGCAATACGCGCAGTTATTGGTGACGGACACGGCGAGATAAACCAGTTCTTTCGTCTTCGGGTCGAGTTCACCTGGACCCATTATACTTTTGAGGCTTTCCCACGTGTGCCGCAACATCCGCGGCTCATTGGCGAGATATTTCCAGAAGTTATTGATTGTCTTGACGTTGCGTGTCGCCTTGATGTCATCGAACACTGCTTTGACGTCTGGCGTCGCGGCCTTTTCACTGATCGGCTTCATGGTTTGGCTCTCTTGATAGGCTGAGGCGGTGCCGCTATAAACCGGCGCCAACAGCGGACACATTCAGGACAGAGCAAATCGATGGCCATCGAGCGTACGTTTTCCATCATCAAGCCTGACGCCACCGGGCGTAATCTGACCGGCGAAGTCAATGCGGTCATCGAAAAGGCCGGTCTACGCATTGTCGCGCAGAAGCGCGTGCGCTGGACGGCGGCGCAGGCCGAGAAGTTCTACGAGGAGCATAAAGCACGTCCGTTTTATGGCGAACTGTGTGACTTCATGACCTCCGGCCCGGTTGTCGTGCAGGTTCTGCAGGGCGAAAACGCCATCGCGAAGTATCGTGAGGTGATGGGTGCGACGGACCCGGCCAAGGCCGACGAGGGCACCATCCGCAAGCTTTTTGCCAAGTCGGTCGGCGAAAATTCGGTTCACGGTTCGGATAGCCCGGCCGCAGCCGATCGCGAGATCGCGCTGAACTTCCGCCTCGACGAAATCGTCGGCTGAGGCAAACCGAACTGGGGGCGGGCGCACATGATCACCCCGGCCCACGTTCAGACGTTTGCGAAATACAACGCGTGGCAGAACCGGTCGCTGTATGACGCGGCGGACACATTGTCCGACGCGCAGCGCCGGGAGCCGCGCGGCGCTTTTTTCGGCTCCATCCACGGTACGCTGAACCACATCCTGTGGGGTGATCGCGTCTGGATGTCGCGGCTCGCGGGGTGGGAGCCGCCGACGGTCAAATCAGGCCGCGAATCTCCGAACTACTATCCGGACTGGGATGACTTGAAGAACGAGCGGCTGGCGACGGATGCAGCCCTTATAACCTGGTCATCGACCCTCGATGCGGCGTCTCTCGAGAACGACCTGACGTGGTTCTCCGGTTTGACGGGAAGCCGGATCACAAGGCCGAGATGGCTCGCGGTGTCGCACCTGTTTAACCATCAGACGCACCACCGAGGGCAGGTCCACTGCCTGCTGACCCAGTCTGGCGCCAAGCCCGAAGATACCGACATCATCTTCATGCCGGAGTAGCCGGGACGCCTGACACGGCGCACCCGGCAAGCTGGTCATTTCGATCAGAACTGCTTCTTCGGCGCGAATGCCCTCGCGGCCCAGCACGGGTAACCGCTGTAATTGCCGGCCGGGTCGAGATAGCTGGCGTCCAGGCATTCCGCCGATTGGCGGCGGTCGG
Source organism: Pseudomonadota bacterium (assembly GCA_023426855.1). GTDB lineage: Bacteria > Pseudomonadota > Alphaproteobacteria > Rhizobiales > Hyphomicrobiaceae > ZC4RG25. The sequence continues at coordinate 8,546 of JAEZBU010000146.1, forward strand.
CATAGGGCACGCGATAGCCGGAACTGCGCCGTGGTTGATAATAGCGGTACTGCGGCGAGCTATACGAGTTCTTGTACCCTTTGCCGGATGAACCCTTCCGCGCGTCCGCGGGTGCAACGGCGATTGCGAGACTGGCAAGGGCCACTGCGATCGCAAAAATGAATTTCATTCCAGGTCTCCCGGGCGCTTACGTGTTTCACCCAAATCAACACCGGGCGGATCGCGTGCGTTCCTTCACGGTCTTGTGCGGGTAGACTGATGGGCCGCTTACATTGAACCGGGAAAACGGGTAGTTTCTTCGTTCTTTCCGTTGGGATGACGCATGGATCAAGTTTCCATAGGGCACTCCGCCTGCCCGCATGACTGTCCGTCGACTTGCGCACTCGATGTCGAATTGAGGCCGGACGGGCGCATTGGGCGCATCCATGGAGCCAAGGACAACAGCTACACGGCCGGCGTCATCTGCGCCAAGGTGGCGCGCTATGCCGAGCGGATCCATCACCCCGACAGGCTGCTGTATCCGCTGCGGCGCAAGGGTGCGAAGGGCTCCACCGAGTTTGAGCGAATTTCCTGGGATGACGCGCTCGACATCACCGCCGAGGCGATGCTGGCGGCTGAGCGCCGGTATGGTCCGGAAGCGGTCTGGCCCTATTACTACGCGGGCACCATGGGCCTCGTCATGCGCGATGGCATCCATCGCCTGCGCCATGCCAAGCGCTATTCGCAGATGTACCAGTCGATCTGCACGACGCTGGCGTGGACGGGGTTCATCGCCGGTACCGGCAAGCTCGCCGGGCCTGATCCGCGCGAGATGGCGAAGTCGGATCTGGTGGTGATCTGGGGCACCAATCCGGTCAACACGCAGATCAACGTCATGACCCATGCCACGCGGGCCCGCAAGGAGCGTGGCGCCAAGATCGTGGCTATCGACATCTATCAGAACGGCACGATGGCACAGGCCGACATGGCGTTGTGCGTACGCCCAGGTACGGACGGCGCGCTGGCCTGTGCGGTGATGCACGTGCTGTTCCGCGACGGTTATGCCAACTGGCCGTATCTGGAGCGCTATACGGATTGTCCGCGTGAGCTCGAAGCGCATTTGCGCACGCGTACCCCGGAATGGGCGAGCCACATCACTGGGCTCAGCGTCGCCGAGATCGAAACCTTCGCACGCATGATCGGCAGCACGCCGCGGACCTATCTGCGGCTTGGCTATGGCTTCTCACGCCAGCGCAACGGCGCAGTCAACATGCACGCGGCATCGTGCATCGCGGCGGTCACCGGCGCGTGGCTGCACGAGGGTGGCGGGGCGTTTCACAACAACGGCGCCATTTTCCACTGGGACAAGACGCTGATCGAGGGGTTGGATCTGAGGGACGACAGTGTGCGCATGCTCGACATGTCGCGCATCGGTCCTGTGCTGACCGGCGATCCGCGTGATATCGGCGACGGTCCGCCTGTGACGGCGCTGTTCATCCAGAACATGAACCCGGTGCAGGTGGCGCCGGAGCAGCGGCTGGTGAAGAAGGGCTTCATGCGCGACGATCTGTTCGTGTGCGTGCACGAGCAGTTCATGACCGCGACGGCGCAGATGGCCGACATCGTGCTGCCGGCGACGATGTTCCTGGAGCACGACGATATCTACCAGGGCGGCGGCCATCAGCACATCCTTGCCGGTCCGAAGCTGGTGGAAGCCCCAGGCGAATGCCGCTCCAACCACGACGTGATCGTGGATCTCGCGCAACGCGTTGGAGCGGAGCACGCCGGCTTCGACATGACGGCGCGCGAGATTGCCGACAAAACGCTGCGTGCGTCGGGCTGGGGCTCGCTCGATGCGCTCGAAGAGAACCGCTGGATCGATTGCCAGCCGGACTTCGAGACGGCGCATTTCCTCAACGGCTTCGGCTATCCGGGCGGCAAGTTCCGGTTCAAACCGGACTGGCCGTCGGTGCCCGTCGGCCGCAAGCACGACTGGGGCCTCGGGCATCTGCCACCGCCGTTGCCTGACCATTGAGACGTCAACGAGAATGCCGACGAGCGGCATCCGTTCAAGCTGGCGACGTCGCCGGCGCGCAACTATCTCAATTCGTCGTTCAACGAGATGCCGACCAGCCAGGCCAGGGAAGGGCGGCCACGCGCCAAGATCAATCCCGAGGATCTGCGGGCGCTGGGCCTGGAGGATGGCGCCCGCATCCGCATGGGCAACGAGCGGGGTGAAATCATCCTGCATGCGGAAGCGTTCGCGGGCGTCCAGCGCGGTGTGGTGATCGTGGAAAGCATCGCGCCGAATGATCAATTCGAAGGCGGCGAGGGGATCAACACCATCACCAGCGCCTATCAGGTTGCGCCCTTCGGCGGCGCGGCTTTTCATGACAATCACGCATGGATCAAGCCGGCCTGAGATCCATCAACATTCCATGCCGGCCCGTGGAGATCGCATCGGCGGTTCCGGACGAGCCAAGGCAATATGGCGATGTTCGACTTGCAGGCTGGCGATCGGCAGGTTCATCGCGTAGGGGCCAATAGGCCCGATGACATGCAACTCAGCTAAGCCACCAGCACTCATGTCGACCCGGCACACATTGCCGAGGAAGTGACCGTCGGCATTGAAGACTGGCAGATTGGCATAAGGTTCCAGATGCCTCGGCCACGCCAGTGAGAGGGCATCGGAAGTGGCCATAGCGGCGAGGAAGTGGTTGTCGGAAATCAGCGTACTTAAATCTTCGTGCTCATTCGCGATTTGTTGCTTCTCTAGCGCGATCTGAGCGGGAAGCCGCGCATCTATCGGCCGACTGAAAGCGAAAGTTTGATCTTGCGGAGCGTTGCCGATCGGCAGCGTCGAAAGAAGAGCAGCGCCTGCCAGCCAAGCCGCGATCAGCGCAAAAGCAACCCTGGTCTCAGCATGAAGCGAGTGTTCGCCGGATCGATTGTCGCTGGTAAATCCCATCGAGCTTGCGTCCTTATCCGGATGCATCGCGCGGCGCGATTGTGAGGACTACGCACGAGAGCTGGGAAGCTGGATGATAAAATTCCAGCCCCCCTGTGCACACGGAACATCAAAGACATTTGATGGTCTGGTCGTGAGCGATGTCGAATTGCGCGCCGGTGGCCTGATGGCGGCTGAAGCGCCATTCGAGCAATGTAAGAAGCGCCACGACCGCTGCCTGCGCGCCGATAAAGGCTTGACCCCAGCCGTTCGGTGTAATGACGCCGCCCAGCATCAGCCAGACGCTGGCGGCGACCCAGGCCGCATTGCCCGCAACAATCAGCGCTATTGCTGCTGGATGCATCGTCGCCCGCGTGGCGGTGAACAGCATGAACGCCGCAATTGGGAACAGGATCAGGCCGGCGTAGAGCAGCAGGCCCTGCGGAATGGCCGTGATGCCTGCAATCGGCCCGTTGGCCAAGGTCATCAGGGCACCTGCTGCGAGGCACGTTGCAGCGTCGGCCAGCAGAACCTGACGGAGAACTCGGGGTGCATTTTGGAAGGACATGTCGTGCTCCTTGTCTGATGCGAGCGAAGCCGTGATTAGCTTCTTGCACGCACAGTGACGGCAGGCACGGCTGCTGGCGATTACGTCGGAGGTAATAGGATGCAAAGGGCCTTTGCGACTACGATCCGGTCATGACCACAGCAAGCATCACAGCCGGCGACATGCTGCGACAGTGGCGCCGGAGACGGCATCTGAGCCAACTCGATCTGGCGCTCGAAGCCGACATTTCGCAGCGACACCTGAGCTTCATCGAGTCCGGACGCTCGGCGCCAAGCCGGGACATGGTGTTGCGTCTCGCCGAGCAACTGGCTGTGCCGCTCAGGGAGCGCAATGCCTTGCTTGTGGCGGCGGGTTACGCGCCGGCCTATCGTGAACGGCCACTGGCTGATCCGGCCCTGAAGGCGGCTCGCGATGCGGTCGATCTCGTGCTGGCCGGGCAGGAGCCGTTTCCCGCGCTTGCCGTGGATCGCTACTGGAATTTGGTGGCGGCCAACCGCGCGGTGGAATTGCTGCTCACCGGCATCGATCCGGCCATGCTGGCGCCGCCGCTCAACGTGCTGCGGCTCAGCCTGCATCCGAAAGGTCTGGCGCCGCGGATCGCCAACTATCGCGAGTGGCGGGCGCATATCCTGTCCCGCCTGTCGCATCAGATCGACGCCAGTTCCGATCCGGCACTCGTCGCGTTGCTTGCGGAGCTGAAGGATTATCCGGCCCCGCCGGGCGCCAAGCCGCATCGGCCTTCGGCGTCGCGTGATTTCGGCGGAGTCGTGGTGCCGCTGCTGTTGGCCAGCGATTACGGCGTCCTGTCGTTTTTCAGCACGACGACGGTGTTCGGGACGCCGGTCGATATCACGTTGTCGGAATTGGCGATCGAGTCGTTCTTTCCGGCCGATGATGCGACGTCCGAGACCATGCGGCGGATCGCGACCACGCGGGCCTGACGCCGTTTACAGCATCGCCAATCGTGACGGTCCCTTCGGTGGCGGGAACGCCGTGTCGAGATCCGCAAGGTCCTGGTCGTCGAGGACGAGGTTGGCGGCTGTCGCATTGGCGCGCACGTGATCGAGATCGGACGCCTTCGGGATCGCGATGACCAGCTTCTGGCGAAGCACCCAAGCCAGTGCCGCGGTGGCCGGCGATACCTCGTGTTTGGCGGCAACTTTCCTCAGCGCCGCATTGCCCAGAATCTCACCTTGCCCAAGCGGCGAATAGGCCATGATCGCGATGCCTTGCTGCTGGCTGGCCGGTAGCAGGCTCCATTCGATGCCGCGTTCGCCGAGATGATACAAGACCTGATCGGTGAGGCAGGCGTCCTGTGGCGCGCCCTCCAGCAATTCCGCCATATCGTCGTCGTCGAGATTGCTGACGCCCCAGGCGCGGATCTTGCCGTCGCGCTTCAGCTT
>JAEZBU010000012.1 GCA_023426855.1 Pseudomonadota bacterium
ATCCTGCCGTGATTGCCCAGGCCAGTCTCGACGGCGTACCGGACGCATGGCTGGAAGCTGCACGCAAATCGCCGATCTGGAAAATGGCGATGGAATGGAAGGTGGCCTTCCCGCTGCATCCGGAATACCGCACGCTGCCGATGGTCTGGTACGTGCCGCCGCTGTCTCCGATCACGGCTGCGGCGGAAGCCGGCAAGATGGGCACGGATGGCGAGATGCCGGACGTGCGCTCGTTGCGCATCCCGCTCAAGTACCTCGCCAACCTGCTGACTGCCGGCGATGAGCTGCCGGTCGCTCACGGTCTGGAACGGATGCTGGCGATGCGCGCCTACATGCGTGCCAAGACGATCGACGGCGTGATCGACAATGCGATCGCACGCAGGGTTGGCCTCACCGGTCAGCAGATCGAAGAGATGTATCACGTCATGGCGATTGCCAACTATGAAGACCGCTTCGTCATTCCGACGACCCATCGCGAAGTCTCGGAGGATGCCTACGAGTTGCGCGGTCAGTGCGGCTTCACGTTCGGCGACGGCTGCATGCCGAGTGACACCAAGGTCAACTTGTTCGGCGGCGTAAAGCTGAAGAATGAACGTCCGAAAGTGGAGGCCTGATTCATGAAAACGCTCAAGGTTCTCTCAGCCCTGCTGACCTACCCGACCGACGATCTGCTCGCGGCGGCAGGCGAACTGAAAGACGTTCTTGCAAGTGAAGCCGTGCTGCACCGGCGCAATCTGGCGGCGGTCAATGCCCTCATCGATGATATCGCCGGGCGTGATCTGTTCGATGCGCAGGAGCGCTATATTCTCCTGTTCGACCGGACACGTTCTCTGTCGCTGCATTTGTTCGAGCACGTGCACGGCGAGAGCCGGGATCGCGGGCAGGCGATGGTCGACCTGATCAAGCTCTATGAGGACGGGGGCTATACGCCGACCTCCACCGAGCTGCCCGACTTTCTGCCCTTGTTCCTGGAATACGCCGCCACGCGCGCGCCAGGTGAAGCCATCGAACTGATCGGCCAGCCGGGGCATGTGCTGGCTGCTCTCCGAGAGCGGCTCGCAAAACGCAACTCGCCCTACGAGGCGGTGTTCGCCGCCCTTGTTGCGCTGTCGAAGTCGAAATTGGATTCGGCCGCGCTTGCCGCCTTGCGCGCCGAACCCGATCCGGAGCCGGACGACCTGGCGGCACTCGACGCCGCCTGGCAGGACGAGGAAGTGACTTTCGGCCCTGGCTCGGCGCAAGCTTCGTGCGGTGTCGACGGTTTGGCCGCCAAGCTGCGCCAAGCTCGCCGCCCCGCCCCAGGCTTGGAAGCCCCGCCGACACGCGGGCCGCGCACGATCATCACCACATCGCCAACCCACCGCGCATAAGGAGGCCAGCTATGCGCGACATCATCTTTCACATCCTGTTCGTCTGGTATCCCTACGTCGCCTTGACGACGTTTTTCATTGGCAGCCTGATCCGCTTCGATCGCGATCAGTACAGTTGGAAAGCCAGTTCCAGCCAGATGCTGCGCAAGCGTCAGCTGTTCTGGGGATCCAACCTGTTTCACTTCGGGATCCTGTTCCTGTTCTTCGGCCATGCCGTCGGCCTGCTGACGCCGACGTCTGTCTACACGCTCGTGATGACCATTCCGCAGAAGCAAATCCTCGCGGTTGCGGCCGGCGGTATCGCCGGGGTGATTTGCTTTATCGGACTGACACTGCTGCTGCATCGGCGGCTATTCGATGCGCGCATCCGGCAGACGTCCACGGTGATGGACATTGCGGTCCTGATCATCCTGTGGCTACAGCTCACGCTCGGTTTGATCACTTTGCCGTTCTCGCTCGGCCACAGCGACGGCTCGGCTATGCTGACTCTCTCGCATTGGGCGCAGGGCATCGTGACGTTGCAACCGATCGACGCCAGGACGCTGCAAGGCCTCGAATGGCCGTTCCTGGCGCATCTCGTGCTCGGCATGACGATCTTCCTCGTCTTCCCGTTCTCGCGTCTCGTGCACATCTGGTCGGCGCCGGTCTGGTATCTCGGTCGGCGTGGCTATCAGGTGGTGCGTACGCGCCGCCCGCTCGCGGCGCATCGTCCTGTCGAACCGGCGGAGTAACGGCCATGACCACACCCGCATCATCTCACGGTTGCTCAGTCCGCCCCGCGATCTCCAGTAAGCAGCCCCCGGTCAGCGTCAATGGCGTTGTCATCTCGCGCGCAGCTATTTCGCGCGAAACCCAGAACCATCCCGCGTCAAAACCGATCGAAGCCTGGCTGGCGGCGGCGCGTGCGCTCGTCATACGGGAATTGCTGCTGCAGGAGGCGAAGCGACTGGCGATCGTGCCTCAGCCGATCGAGGATGCCGAAGGCCGCTGCGAGACCGACGATGAGGCGCTGATCCGCATGGTGATTGCGCGCGAGGTCGTCACGCCGGAAGCGGACGAGGCAGCGTGCCGGCGCTACTACGAGATGAACCTGCGGCGCTTTCGATCGCCGGATCTCTTTGAGGCGCGTCACATCCTGATCGCCGCGAATCCTTCTGATCCCGCGGCTCGCCAAGCGGCGTGTAAACGCGCGGAGGTGATCGCGACGGCGCTGCGCAGCGATCCGTCTGCTTTCGCCGCCATGGCGCTCGCGGAATCCGTGTGCCCCTCCGGCAAGACGGGTGGCAATCTCGGTCAAATCGGGCCCGGACAAACCGTGCCTGAATTCGAGAAGGCGCTTGCCACGCTGCAAGTGGGCGAAATCTCAGAGCCAATCGAAACGCGATACGGCTTCCACATCGTGATGCTGGAGCGCCGGATTATTGGCCGCGATCTGCCGTTCGGCATGGTCAGCTCACGCATAGCGGCATGGTTGGGGGAAAAAGTACGCCGCACCGCCATCCGGCAATACATCGCCATCCTGGCCGGGCGGGCCGAGATCACCGGCATCGCGCTCGACAGCAGCGCCAGTCCGCTGGTGCAATAGGAGACAGTCATGCAGCTCGGAACGTTGATGGAGCGCCTCGCATCGGAAAAAGATGCCGCAGCCGCACTCGAAGCGTTGGGCGACATCGTTCTGTTCGCCGAAGTGCAGACGATGGGTGCGCAGTATGACGAGAGTCCCGGCGAATACGTTGCCAATGCTGCGCGACGGTTCGCAGCGCAGGGCAGTGACGAAGACTGGATGGGCCTCATGACGGCAATGGAGCACAGCCAAAGCCCGGCTCGCGCCGCGCTCGAACGCATGCTGCGCTGGTCATTGAGACAGGATGCTGCGGAATTGGCGCCTGCGCCCGCCAGCGCTTGTTCGTGCGGCGGCGGCAATGGTGGATGCCAACAAAGTCACAACTGATCACGTCACCAGACACTGTTTGAAAAGAGCCACCCATGTTTCGATTGCAACCATTCGCAGCCATCACAGCGATCACCTATGGAGACGGCCTGCGCATCACGCCGATACTGGATTGCATCGCCTTACATCTGGCAACGGAAGGATTCCGGCTCGCAGGTCTCATTCAACGCGAAGCCACACGTGTGGGCCGGTCGCGCTGCGACATGCTTTTGGAGGATCTGGCCAGCGGCGAATCCTTTCCGATATCGCAAGACCGCGGCGAGGATGCGCGCGGTTGCCGTCTCGACGTAGAGGCGCTGTTGAACGCCATCGCGCGGACGCGCGCGATGCTGCCATCGCAGCCGGATCTGCTGATCGTCAACAAGTTCGGCAAAACGGAATGCGAAGGCGGCGGCTGCCGCGCGCTCATCGCCGAGGCGGTCGAGCATGACGTGCCGGTGCTGGTCGCGGTGCCCTGGGGAAACCTCGAAGTCTGGCGCCGCTTTGCTGGAGAACTGGCCATCGAATTCCGGCTCGACGATATGCCCGGTGACGGTGCGAACCTGTGCCGGCATCTGGGATTTATCAGCAGGAGCGATAGAAGCGCGGAACGCCTGCAAGCATCATGATTGGACAAAACCGAGGAGGCCGCCATGGCCACGAGCGCTGAACAGATCCGCGCCTTTACCGGCCCCGCTCTACTGAGCTACGGCTTCAGACCGTTCTTCCTGTTCGGAGCACTGTGGGCGGCGCTTTCAGTTGCGCTGTGGCTGCCGATGCTCAGCGGCCACCTCGTCCTGCCGAGTACGCTCAGTCCGATCGAATGGCACGTCCACGAACTGGTGTACGGTTACGTGCCGGCGATCGTCGGAGGATTTCTTCTCACGGCTGTTCCGAACTGGACTGGCCGCCTGCCGGTTGTCGGGACGCGTCTGGCGGCGCTGTTCGGATTATGGGTTGCGGGGCGCCTCGCCATTTTCTTCTCGCTGTGGACCGGGCCGATGCTCGCCGCGGCGGTCGATCTCGCTTTCCTAACCGCGATGATATTCGTTTCTGCGCGTGAAATCATCGCCGGCAACAATGCGCGCAATCTGAAGGTCCTGCTCGGCGTCATGCTGCTGCTCGTTGGCAACGCGCTGTTTCATCTGGAGGCGATTGCGGGGATCGGCAACGGCGAAGGCACACGACTTGGCATCGCTGCCACCTTGTTGTTGATCATGCTGATCGGCGGCCGGATCATTCCGAGCTTCACGCGCAATTGGCTCGCGCGCCTCGGATCTGGTCGCCTGCCAGTGCCATTCAACCGGTTCGATATCGCAGTGATTGCCGCGAGTGCCGTTGCACTCGTCAGTTGGGTGATCCTGCCGGACTCATCCCTCACGGCAGGAGCAGCTTTCGCAGCGGCGGCCCTGAATATCGCACGATTGGGACGCTGGGCGGGCGATCGCACGGCCGCCGAGCCGCTCGTGCTCATCCTGCACATTGCATACGCGTTCATCCCCATCGGATTCGTGCTTCTGGCGCTCGGCATCCTGCGGCCAGACCTGGTTGCGGCAAGCGGCGCGCTGCATGGCTGGACAATTGGCGCCATCGGCATCATGACGCTTGCTGTCATGACCCGCGCGAGCCTTGGTCATACCGGACGGCAACTCACGGCCTCACGCCCGATCCAGCTCATCTACCTGGCCGCGATCATTGCCGCCGTGGCTCGCATCGCGTCCGCCTTCGACATTCTGCGCGAACCGATGCTGCATTTATCCGCGACGGCATGGGTTGCAGCCTTCGGCGGCTTCGTCATCGTCTATGCGCCACTGCTGATGCGGCGGAGCGAATAGCACGCAAGCAAAATCGATGTCCGCTTCGCAACCTGTGAGCTACGTCGATGTGCCGAACCGGCTTAGGATCGTTTCGCGCACATCGAGGATTTCCGACGACGTGAGTTCGCCCGACGCGACCGACAGCATGTAATCGAACAGCCTGCCGCCGGCGTCCGTGATGCGTTCGTTGCGCTCAAGAATGCCCGTGACGTCAAAATCGATGTTGTCGGCGAATGTCTCCGCGGTGTGGCGATTTCCGGTGACCTTGATGATGGTGCTGACGGGGTGGCCGATCGGATTGCAGACGCCGGTTGAGAACACGCACATCTGGCAGCCGGCGGCAGCCAGTGCCGACAGGTTTTCGACCGCCGACGCCGGAGCTGCCATGAAATGCAATCCGGGCAATTGGGGGCGTTCTGCGTAACTCAGCACGCCGACCAGCGAGCTCGATCCGGATTTCGCCATCGAGCCGAGGGCCTTTTCCTCAATGGTCGTGAGGCCGCCGCGAATGTTGTCTTGAGATGGGTTATTGCCGCGTAGATCGACGCCCTGCGCGATGATGCCTTTCTCGTGCGCGGCCACCCGTTCCAGGAACTGTTGTCGTACGTCAGCGGTCGTCGCACGTTGCGCAAACAGCTCCTCGGCGCCGAAGAATTCGGCGGTTTCCGAGATGATGACCTGACCGCCAGCAGCCACGACGCGATCCGCAACGACGCCGATGGCGGGATTTGATGACAGACCGGATGTCGTATCCGATCCGCCGCATTCGACACCGATCCTCAACTTTGAAACTGGAAATGCGCGTGGCCTGACCCTGGATGCCTGCCGCACCATGCGAGCGGCGAGCCGCGTGGCTTCCGCGATGGCATTGATGGTGCCGCCGGCTGGCTGGATGTCGACAGCTTCGACAGGTTTTCCGGAAGCCGCGATGCGCGTCAGAAGCTCGTGCGTCGAGGCTGGCTCCAGACCGGTCAGAACGACGCCCGCTATGTTGGGATTGAGGCAAAGCCCAACCGTGGCATCGAGCGTAATTTCGCGGTCGCGACCGATCTGGCCACGCAGATACAAGCCGGGGATCAGGATCGTCCCGCTGACAGCGGCGGCGACTGCGCGCGCCACCGGATTTGCGTTGTCCATCGTCGAAACGATAGCAACGACGTTGCGCGTGCCGACCGAGCCATCGGCGCGCTCATAACCCAGGAACGTCTCCATCACAGCTTCTCCGGAATATCGCCGCGCCCACGCAGCGCTTCGACGTTATGAACGTGGACATGATCTCCCGTACGGATGTCCGCCGTCGCTCGGCCGACGACCTGCCCGTACTTGCGTATGGCATCGCCTTTCGCGATGGGGCTGACGGCGCATTTGTGTCCGAATGGGACGTCAGCCAGCAGCTCGAGGTGTCCCGTGGACTCTCCGGCGAGTTGCACGGATTGCGTGGCACGGCCCGCATCGATCAGCGTCGCGACGTTATCATCGGGGTGCAGCACGATGGCGCGCAGCATGGGGTGCCTCGCTTTCACTAGCGTTTGCGGATCGCCGCAGGGAAGGGAAGTCCAAGCTCGTCGCCGAGACTGCGGAGATCGTTGGCGATGTCATCCTGAAAGACGAGCCCGTCAGAGTTGGCCGCGACTTCTGCAGCGTGAGCCCGTTCGCCCGGCACGCGCGCGTCCTGGCCCGCCTCCTTGAAATGCGTCGTCCACGCTGTGACGTGCGCATCGTAAGCGGCGCGGCCGATCATGAGATCCGGATTGAAGACGAGAAACATTGCGTTCAAATTGCCGGCTGCGACGCGAACCTGACCGTCCTTATTCAGCGACGATTCAAATGGCCGTCCGGACAAACTGCCCGCCAGCAGTTCGACAATGATGGACATGCCCAGCCCCTTGTGACCGCCGAACGCGAGAAGCGAACCTTTCAAGGCCGCTTTGGCGTCGGTCGTGGGAACACCGTTTTCATCGACAGCCCAACCCTCAGGGATCGGTTCGCCCGAGCGTGCCGCAAGAACGATGTTTCCGCGCGCGGCAACGGAGCAGGCCATATCGACGACGATCGGCGGGCCGTTGGTCCGCGGAGCCGCGATCGCGAACGGATTGTTGCCGATCATCGGTCCGCCGACACCCGGCATGGTGATGATTGGCGGCGTTGCCTGCAGCATCAGCGCTACGCGACCCGCCTCCGCGGCACGCAGAACCAGAACGCCAAGCGCGCCGAGATGTCCTGCCTCACGCAGTGTTACGGCGACCAGCGGTTGAGTTTCCGTCGCGCGGATCGCGTGATCGATTGCGGCGATTCCGGCGACTTGCCCGAGCGCGCCATGCGCCTCGACGACACCGTAGCTGCCGTTGATGTCGGCCGTTACCTCGGCCACGGCCGCAACCTCGCCCGCCTTCAGTTTCTCCAGATAACTGCGCAGTCGCGTCAGCCCGTGCGTACGAAAGCCGCGCGCGTCCGTGCGGACCAGGACCTCCGCCGTCGTCCTGGCGTCGGCTTGCGGAACGCCGGCACGCGTCAGGATTTCGGCTGCCCAGGATGTTGTCTCCGTCATCGAATAGGCGGCGGATTGTGTGGCGGACAGCAGTTCGGACATCACGTGACCATCATCAATGAGGCTGGATCGGCGCGCGCTTGCGATTGTGCGCATGGGAATTGAGAGCCATGGCAATCGCGATATAGGCATCGGACAGCGGACGCCGCGTACCGATTTTCCGCGCCGCGTGCCGTGCGTGTTTGGTTTTCACGGTATGGGAAAGAGCAGGTTTGCGATTATCTGCATTCCTGCCCTTTCCGGGACATTCGTTGCGAGATTGAAAATCTCCCGAACGCCGCGAAGTCCTCTACTTCTTTTCCTTGGCCTGTTCGGCGCGCGCTTTCTTCACGACCTCGCCGACCTTATTGATGGGCCCCTTAAGCTCATCGAGCATCGCCGTCAGCTTCGGACCGTCGATATAAACACCATCGACGCCGAGCCCCTTGAAGCGTTCGACAACCTCCGGATCCTTGGTGGCAGCCTCGAAAGCCTTGCCCAAGACGTCGAGCGCGGCTTTCGGCGTTCCCTTCGGCGCGAACGCGATAACCCGTTCCTCGAATACGGTATTCACGCCGATTTCCTTCGCGGTAGGAACATCCGGCAATTCGGGCACGCGCTCCTCGGACCACATGACAAGCGGGCGAATACCCTGGGATTTGTACAACAGGAATTCCGGCCCGGCGAACAGCGCCAACTCCGTGTGCTTGCCCAGGATGGACTTCAGACGGACCGCACCGCCGCCAGCCTGCACATAGCGGAAGGATATGCCAGCCTCCTGGGCGAACATCAACGGCACGAAGTGCGGCAGGAGGCCGATGTTCATGGCAACCGTGATCGTCTCGGGCTTGGCCTTTGCTTCTGCGAGCACGTCCTGAATCGTTTTGAAGCGGCTATCTTCCAGGCAACCCAAGCCGATCTGCGTCCGTCCGGTCTGCCCAATCATCTCAAACGCCGTGTGATCGTAGTCGACCACGTCGACGGCAGGGGCCGTCAGCAGGCCCATGTGGAACACGCCGATGGTGTAGCCATCCGGCGCCGCATCCTTGACCATGCGCGTGCCGATCGAACCACCGGCAGCCGCGTTGTTGACGACTACGATCGGCTGCGGCAACAGCTTGTTTTTATCGATTGCCGTTTGAAGGAGGCGCGCCACGACGTCGGTCTGTCCGCCCGCCGCGATCGGAATAATCATGCGAATCGCCTTTTCGGGATATCCCGATGCCTGTGCGCCCGACATTCCGAAAGGCATGGCGCCGGCGGCCGCGGCAAGTTTAAGCGCAGTACGTCTGGTCAGTTTCGTCATTTGTCATCCTCCCTAGTTGGATGCAGTTGGTATTTTGCTTTCTGACTTCGATAGCCTTGCTGAACTTCTCCATTCGCGGATAAACGGCCAGATGAACAGCAATGCTGCAATGATCAGCATTGCGAGCGCCATTGGGCGTTCCACTAGCGGCATGAAGCTGCCTGCTGACGCCATCAGACCTGAGCGCAATTCCGATTCAGCGATCGGCGCCAGCACGAGGCCGACAACGAATGGCGCCAGCGGAACTTTTGCGACTTCCAGCAAAACGCCGAGAAGTCCGAACGCCAGCATCACGCCGATGTCGAATGGCCGGTTATCCAAAGCGAACGCGCCGATCACCGAGAAGACGATGACCATCGGGAGAACGAATGCGCGGGGCACCATCATCATCCGCGCGAACAATGACACGCCAAACGTCATCATGGCGAACATCACGAGATGTGCAGTGAGATGCGTGGCGAAGATCGTATTGACGATTTCGGGATGGTTTTGGAATAGCAGCGGGCCAGGCTGCAGATTGTGAATGATCAGGGCGCCGAGCAGGATTGAGTCGGTCAGGCCGCCAGCAATTCCGAGGGTCATGATCGGAATCAGCGTGCCGCCGGTCGTTGCGTTGTTCGCGCTTTCGGCGGCAACGATAGCCTCCTCGCTGCCTTTGCCAAATTCCTCCGGCTTTGCCGATAAGTTCTTGGCTGTCGAATAAGCAACGATGGACGCGATCGTCGCGCCAACGCCTGGCAGAACACCCATCCAGATGCCGAGCAGAGACGAGCGCACCATATTCTTGCCGTGGACGACATAGTCCCGCACCGACATGAACATGCCGCGCATGGACGCCTTTATCGCCTCCGAGCTGCCCTCGATATTAAGAGCGTCGGCCACGACCTGACTGATGGCGAACATGCCGAGGATGACCGGCAGCGGGTTAAATCCGCCCTCCAGAGCCGTAAATCCGAAGGTCAACCGGACGATACCAGAACTCTGATCAATGCCCGGATACGACACCAGCATGCCCAGCAGGCCGGCCGACAGCCCTTTCAGAAACGAGCCCTCCGACAGCGATGAAATGAGGATCAGCGCCATGACGATGACGGCGAAATTCTCGAATGGTCCGAACGCGACAGCCAGGCCCGCCAAGGGCGGAGCAAGTAAAACCAGCGCAAACCATGACAGAGTCCCACCGACGAGCGACGACGCATTGCCAAGGCCCAACGCCCGACCGGGATAGCCGCGACGCGCGAGCTGATAGCCGTCCAGGCAGGTCATGATCGCATTCGGTTCGCCCGGAATGCGCATCAGCGTGGCGGTAATCAAGCCACCTGAAACGCCTCCGATGAACATGGAGATGAGAAGCGTGACGGCCTCGACGCTGGTCATGTGGTAGGTGAACGGCAGTGTGAGCGCCATCAGCACGCCGGCGGTGATTCCGGGAAGCACCCCGACCGATATACCGAGCGCCACGCCGCCCATCATGATCAGGAACGATTTGAGCGTGAACAGATGGAGAAAAGCTTCGGGCAATGTCACGATGAAACGTCCTTCAGTTCAGGTCGAGCTTAAAGACGACCCGGAACAGGAGGTCGAGCGCATAAGCGGCAATGACTGCGAACGCCGCGACTCCGGCCAGCCGCTTGACGTCAAACGGTGTCAGCACAGAGCCGGCAAGGAACAGGTAGACGGCCGTTGCGGGGAAAAATCCGATGCGCGGGAAATTGAAAGTTATGGCGTAGCCAATCGCGAGCAGGATGGTGAGAACCGCGGTCAGCGGTCGCTGCACGTGATCCGACGCCGCTTCCAGTCCCACGACCAATCCTTGGACTGCCCGTCCGAGTGCGCGGCCCATGAGAACTCTGACCAGCATGATCAGGCCCAGTGCGCCAAGAGCAATACTGACGCTCATTGGGAAGAATTTGGGACCCATGGGGTCGTACGGCGCGGGTGGCAGATTGCTCGCCTGATACCAAAAGACCCCGGCTATCGCTAATATCAGAACGATATATGCGATCTCGGCGGCTCGCGTGACACGATCCTCGGGCATGTGTTCCTCCCGGCGTTTCGCCGAAGTTCTTATTTGGATACGAGCACCGGCTTTTCGCCTGGTGCCGGAGTATAGCTGAAGTCCCCTCTGTTCAGTATGGCTTCGACACCGCCGTGTTCGGCGATGCGGCGACGCTGGTCGGCAAACGCTTCGGCATTGATCGCCTCTGGATCGCAGATGCGGCGCAGTTCCGCTTCGCATTCAGCGAGCGTGCTGGCCATGTCGGGACGCTCGGCGAGGTCCGTCGTCTCGCCGGGATCAGCTTCCATGTCATAAAGCTCAGGGCGATAACCGACGTGATAGACGTATTTCCAGCGCCCATGCCGGAGCATGAATGAGCCGGTGATAGAACCCGCCGCATGATATTCCGACAGCACGTTGCGCCCCGGCTCGGCACCGCCGGCGATGTCCCACAATGATTGAGATGGCAGCGCCAAGTCTTCTTCCGGAACAGGGCAACCGACGGCCTCGATGGCCGAACGATAGCAGTCGATCAGGGAGACCGGCGTGTTGACCACCGCGCCCGCGGCGACGTCCGGTCCGGCGACTACAAGAGGAATGGCCGCAGACTCGTCGAACATCACCGATTTGCCCCACATGCCGCGGCAACCGACGTTATCGCCATGGTCGGACGAGTAGATAATGCGGGTGTTATCGGTAAATCCGGCGGCATCGAGCGCCTTGAGGATCTTGCCGATATTGTCATCAAGGAAGCTGACGAGCGCGTAGTAGGATGCGATGCCACGCCGGACGGCGGCTTCGTCGGCGAAATAGTCGTCGTAGTCCATGATCGATCGCAGCGCCTGGACGGCGGGATGCAGTTTTCGTCCCGCCTCATCGTAGAGGCGCGGCATCGGAAAACTATCCGGGTCATAAAGCTTGTAGAATTCCGGAGGTGCTGTCAGCGGGAAGTGCGGACGGACCAGCGAGACGAAAAGCGCCCAGGGCTTATCGCCGTTGTTTTTGGCCTGCTCCGCGATCCAGCGGCACGTGGCTTCGGTGATGTTGGTGTCGTAATCGTTATAGGACGAATCCCCAGGGCCGGCGCTGGCAGCCAGAGCCGGCATGCTGCCACGCTTCGCCGGCGGCTCGCGCAGCATCCCGATGAGATCGCCTTGGCCATGGAGAACATGCAGCGGCAGAATTTCTTCGCTGAAACCGTTGTCGTCCGCCGTCGCGCGGAAATGCAACTTGCCGATCGAGACGACCTGGTTGCCGTTGTCGCGAATCCGGCTGTGCCAGCTCGGAATCTCACCGTGAAAGGGCGCGGCGTTGTCCCAGGCCTTGACCTGATGCACCCAACGGCCCGTCGCCAATGCCGCGCGCGCGGGAACGCAGATCGGGCAAGGCGTGTAGGCGTTGGTAAATCGCGTGCCGCGGGCTGCGAGGCGGTCGATATTCGGCGTGATAGCGATGCGATCGCCATAGCAGCCGGCAATGTCCCGTTGATGCTCATCAGACAGGATGAACAGCAAGTTGCTGGGCTTCACGGTTCGATTTCCTCCGGGCATTAGTTTTGTTTGGAGGTTGCCCCCTAAGAGGTGCTACGACAAGGTCACAGATATGACCTTTCCCATAACTTACAGGAATAGGTAGCGTGGACCTCTCCCAGCTTCGTTACTTCAATGCCGTGGCCCAGCACGGCAGTTTCAGTGCGGCGGCAAGAGCGCTCGGCATGACGCAGCCTGGCTTGACCAAAGCTGTGTGCCGCCTGGAATCATCTCTCGACTGCCGTTTGTTTCGACGCCTGGCGCGAGGTGTCGCGCTGACTGAGCAAGGTCATGCGCTGCTCCGGCATGCAAACCAGCTCAATGTCCAGCTTTTGGACGCTCGCGAGGAGGTTCGCTCGCTCAATCAGGGCGCAACTGGACACATTCGTATCGGTGCCGGTCCATCTTGGCTGACCAGCGCTTTGCCAGGCATCATTGTGAAAATGGCGGCAGCTTATCCCGCGCTCAACTTCCGCATTTTTGGCGGTTTCAAAGGTAACTTGATCGAGCTCGTGAAAAACGGTGAACTCGATATAGCCGTGTCCGCGCTACCCAATCGTCTTCCCCCTGGGTTGCGGGGCATTCCGCTGACACAAGACACGATCTCTATTGTTGCGCGACGAGATCATCCTCTGCGCGCCAAGCGTCGGATTACTCCGACGGACACTTTGAAATATCCCTGGATACTTCCTGGTCGCGATGTTCTATCGCGGCAGCGCCTCGAGGCGCTGTTTCGCGTTCACGGTTTGGAAATTCCAGAGCCGAGCATCGAGGTCGACTCGATTCCCTTCATCGGTGGTGTCCTGCGTGAAAGCGACATGCTCTCATTCATGACTATTCAGATTGTCAGTAGCAGCATGGAAGGAAGCGCGCCCCTGTCTGTGCCAGGGCTCAGCACGGTGAGAATCGCAGGCGTGATATTCAGGGCGTCCTCGGCTTCGTCGATCATCACAAAGGCGTTCGTCGAGGCGATCAAAGAGTATTCCGCGGCAATCGTTACGAACTGAGGGCAATCGCGATCATCCGCAGATCACGCGTCACGTGCGATCCGGAAGCCCAGATGGCCCGTACTGTTATCTGGTGGTGCTGAGGAGCGCGCGGATACGCGATAGCGAAAACAATAACTCTCGTGGCACAAATACGAGCCACCTCTGATCACGCGCGCAACGCCAGTTTCCGGGCCTTTCGGGTTGTCCAGATTGCCCAGGGTGTGCTGGCTGACGTGAAACCAGTCCGCACACCACTCCCAGGTATTGCCCGACGTATTGAAGAGTCCGAATGCATTGGGTTCAAAAGCATCGACCGGCGCCGTGCCGCGATATCCATCTTCGCCGCTGTCGTGTTCGGGAAACCGGCCCTGCCAGATGTTGCAGTGGTGCTGGTCGCCAGGCATGAATGCACTGCCCCACGGATAGCGTTTTTGAACGAGCCCGCCGCGTGCCGCGCATTCCCACTCTGCTTCGGTCGGCAGCCGCGCGCCGGCCCAGGCGCAGTAAGCTTGCGCATCGGCCCACGATACGTGTGTTACGGGATGGTCCTCGCGCCCGACAATCGTCGAGCCGGGGCCTTCAGGCGTCCGCCAACTCGAACCCGGCACCTGTGCCCACCAAGGCGCTGACTGTGGGCTTGGACCGCTTTGATCGGCAGCCAGAAATCCCCGGAAAACGAACGACGAACCAAAGCGCTCTGCATCGGTCACATACTGCGTCTCACACACGAAGCGCGCGAAGCGTCGATTTGAAACCGCCACTGCATCAATATGAAATGGGTCCAGATGAACGACCCGCACAGGCCCTTCGCCATCCATCGGGTGCGCGGCCGGATCATTGGAGCCCATAAGAAATGGGCCGCCTTTAATCAGGACGAACCGCGCATCGCTATCGTCGCCTCTTGCGATATGCGCGGCAGCGTTGGTCGTTTCGCCGCCCGTGTGATTGCGTTGAGCAGACGCGCAGCAACCGCCGGATATATCGTCACCGGCCATGTTGCCTCACTTGCTTTCGTTGTTCTGGACGCTGTGCCTGATGGGATGCGCCACATGCTCGGTCGCCTGCCGTGGGGCTGACCATATTCCGCGCGTATCTGCTCATCAAGCGCGCGCTTGTGTTTGCATCGGCTGATTCCAGGGATGGCGGGGCGAAGGCCCGCGATCGCGGTTGACGGTTATTGAGGCTGCCTAGGCGGAAAATTGACGCTCGCGGGAACAGGCACTTCGAAATCGGGGCCGATCCGGATATACAAATGACGTAACCTCGGCGAGCCTCGGTATGACCAAAGAACCGTCCAAGATCGGCAGTGCGCGTGCCGCTGCTGTCTATCGTGCGCTGCGCCATGCCATCATCGAGCAAGCCCTGGAGCCCGGCGAGAAACTGCCGGAGGACGCCATCGGCGAACGGTTCGGGGTTAGTCGTACGCTCGTCCGCTATGCCCTCGGGCAGTTGGCGGCGGAGGGGTTGGTGGAGATGCGGCGCAATCGCGGTGCATCCGTCGCCAAGCCAAGTTGGGATGAGGCGCGCGACCTGCTCAGCGTCAGGCGTGGGCTGGAGCGCATGGTGATGATGCGCCTGGTCGGTCAGCTTACGCGGGAACAGATCGCCAGGCTTAATCAGCATGTGGACAGCGAGGAGGCCGCGCACAGTAATAACGAGCCGCTGTCGATCCGCCTCGCCGGCGAATTCCATATCGTTCTGGCGGAGATGACCGGCAACGCGCTGCTCACCCGCTACGTCAATGAGGTCACATCCCGCTGGGGCTTGATGCTCGCGATCTACGGTCGCCCGCATTCATCGGAATGTGCGGTCAGTGAGCATCGCGCGGTCATCAAGGCATTGATACAGCGCGACGTGGAGGCGGCGATCACCATCATGGATCAGCACCTGGAGGCGGTCGCGGATCGCGCGCTTATCCAGACGACCGTTCAGAAGCGCCGCGATCTTCGTGACGTTCTTGAGGCCTATGTTCCCACCGCTTTGTCAGGCAAACGTTCAGCCGCGGGTCCGCGAAAGCGTTGATGACTCAGGCAACGATGCCGTTGCGCGTGAGCAGGCGTTCCGCGCTGTCGTTCCAGACATCCATCTGCACGATCTTGCCGCCGCGCACGACGAAGCGATCGACGTAGCGGTTGCCCTCAAACGGCGTGCCATCCGGCCACTCGCCATACAACGTACCAAGATTGTATACGATTGTCTCGCCTTTTCCGGGCACCACGTCAGTCCGCTGCATGTTCTTCTTCACCCACTTATAGCGACCGGCGTTGAATGCTGCGGTCTGGCTTGGGTGCGTGAATGCGCGTCCGCCGGTGAATGTTATCTTCAGTTCAGTACTGATGTATTTCGCGGCCGTTTCCGGATCCGGCACCATCGAAGCAACGAGAAAACGCTCGACGACTTCGGCAGCGCGCGCGGTTTCATCAACGGCATCTGACAGGTTCTGAGTTTCGGCCATATCGTCACCCGTTTACATGATGTGGGCCACAAAAAGCCCGATAGAGATAAAATAGCACGCGCAGACTAACATGGATCGTATCCAATGTTTGCAAAAATCTGTATGCCTATGCAGGCTGCAGTTGCCTAAAAAAATGGCGTAAAATATGCTGCGGCGGAAGGTAAAACGACGATTGCTAAGTGTATGCGATTTGGCATAGCTCTTGCGTACACTTTACTGCTTTTAACGCAGAGAAAGGTGATCTCCATGTCCTCGCACCTTCAAGCAGGTTCTTTGTCTCGCCGCTTACTGATCGCTGGCGCGGCGATTGCCACGGGCCTTCTTCCGCTGTCCGCTTCGGCACAAGACACCATCAAGCTCGGCCTCGTCGCCGCCATGTCAGGCCAGTCTGCGAAGTCCGGCGAGGCGATCGTCCGTGGCCTCACGATCGCGGCCGACGAGATCAACGCCAAGGGCGGCATTCTCGGCAAGAAGATCGAAATCCTTGTTCGCGACGACGAAAGCAATCCGTCGAAGGGCGCGATTGCGGCGCGCGAGCTCGTGCAGCGCGAAAAGGTTGCGGCGCTGTTCGGCGGCCTCGATACGCCGGTTTCGCTCGCCATCGTGCCTTTCGCCAACAACAGCAAAGTGCCGTTCATGGGTGTGTGGGCGGCCGGCACGCCGATCACGCGCAATGGCGCTGCGGAAAACTACGTATTTCGCGTATCTGCCGTCGACGAAATCGTCGATGAAGCGCTGGTCGAATATGCCGTGTCCAAGTACGGCGCCAAGAAGCCCGGCATGATCCTGATCAATAACCCGTGGGGCGAGTCGAACGAGCAGGGCCTGAAAAAGGCGCTGGAAGCCAAGAAAATTCCTTATGCCGGCATCGAGAAATTCGAGACCAATGATCTCGACGTGGTGCCGCAGTTGACGCGCCTGAAGCAAGCCGGTGCAGATGCTTTGTTTCTGGTCGCCAACGTTGCGCCGTCTTCACAGGTCGTGAAGTCTCTCGACCGCATGGGCTGGGACGTTCCGATCGCTTCGCATTGGGGACCGGCCGGCGGCCGCTTCACCGAGCTTGCGGGTCCGAGCGGCGCGAAGGTGCATTTCATTCAGACCTACACGTTCGCCGGCGAGCTGGCGCCGAAGGGTGCCGCTGTTCTCGATGCGCTGAAGAAGAAATATCCGGCCATCAAGTCGCTCGCCGACGTAACGCCTGCGGTCGGCATCGCCAATGCGTACGATGCGATGCATCTGACGGCGCTGGCTATTGCCAAAGCGGGTTCGACGGAGGGCCCAAAGGTCCGTCAGGCTTTCTATGAGATCGACGGATATGAGGGACTGATCAAGACCTACAACAAGCCCTTCACGCCGACCAACCACGACGCCATCGGCGCGTCCGACTATATCTTCACGCACTTCGTGGATGGCGAGATCCTGCCGCTCGCGAAGTGACGCTATCTGATTGAGGCCTCGGCGCGGGGCAAACCCCGCTCCGAGACGATCGGTTCCAACGGAGGGACGTGGGGCATGCTGATCACGTCAGCATTGATTTCGGGGCTCTGCCTCGGCAGCATGTATGGGTTGATCGCGCTCGGTTTCCACGTCACTTACGTCGTCTCCAATACCGTGAATTTCGCCCAGGGCAGCGCGGTGATGCTGGGCGCGGTGCTCGGCTATACCTTCGCCGTCCGCCTCGGCTTTCCGCTGCCGCTCGCATTCGTTGCCGCGCTGCTGTGTTGCGCCGCTTATGGATTGCTGGTGGAGCGCACGCTGGTACGCCCGTTTGCCTCGCGCGGGTCCAACGCGTGGCTGATGGCGACCGTGGCCGGCGGCATCGTTCTCGACAACGTGGTGATGTTTACGTTCGGCAAGGAACCGCGCAGCTTTCCCGCCATGCTTTCGACATCGCCGGTGCAGGTGTTCGGTGCCGGCGTCTATCCGCTGCAGCTCATCATTCCGGTCGTCGGCCTTGGTGTGGCGGCGGCGCTTGCGCTGTTCCTGCGCCATTCGCGACGCGGAAAGTCGCTGCTGGCTGTCGTGCAGAATCCGGATGCTGCCCGCCTGATGGGCATTGATGTGAAGGCGGCCATTGCGGCTTCTTTTGCGGTGTCCACTGCGCTGGCAGGACTAGCCGGCCTGCTGATCGCGCCGCTGTTCAGCGTGCATTCGGACATGGGCACGTTGTTCGGCCTGAAAGCGTTCGCCGTCGCTATTCTCGGCGGCATCGGTTCCGCGCCCGGCGTGCTGCTCGCCGGTCTGCTTTATGGTGTCAGCGAAGCGCTCATCACCGCGCTGCTGGGATCGAGCTACACCCATATCGTGATGTTCACATCGGTGATTGTTGCGTTGGCGCTGATGCCGCAAGGCCTGCTCGGCCGCGCCGCAATCAAGAAGGTGTGAGGCGATGCAGAACGCGACCGCACACCCCTTGGCGATGCCCGGCGTGATCCTGCTGCTGACGGCGGCGGGGTTGGTGTTTGCCATCACTGGCGAGGGCTATACGCCGTTTCTGATGGCGATGGTTGCGCTCGCCACGGTGGTGGGCTCCGGCCTGAACATCCTGGTCGGGCTCACGGGACAAATCTCCATCGGCCACGTCGGCTTCTACGCCATCGGCGCGTATACCGTTGGCATCCTGACCACCAAGGGCGTGCCGTTCGAGCTGGCAATGATCGCCGCAACTGTGCTCGCCGGCGTCATCGGCGGATTGCTGGCGATCCCCGCGATGCGCGTTTCCGGGCCGTATCTCGCGATGATGACGATCGCGTTTTCGTTCATCGTCGAGCACGTCATCATCGAATGGCATTCGGTGACGGGCGGACAAAACGGCCTGATGGATATTCCCCAACCCGCGTATGGCTTCGGTTTCGAGGGCGAGCGGGGGCTGGCAATTCTTGCTGTGCTGCTGGCTGGCGCGTCGCTGCTGTTCTTCTACCGCTTGGCCGCAGCGCCGCTCGGCAAAGCCATGGTTGCCGTACGCGATAGTGAAACCGCTGCCCAGGCCATCGGCACCAATCCGATCCTGATCAAGACGGCAGCCTTCGCGCTATCGGCCGCGATCACCGGCGCAGCGGGCGGGATATTCGCGTCGCTGATGACTTTCCTGGCGCCGAGTTCGTTCCCATTCTCGCAGTCGATCCTGTTTCTGCTGGCGGTCATCGTCGGTGGCGCGGGCTTCACGCTTGGGCCATTGATCGGCGCCGGTGTCATCGTGCTGATGCCGGAGATGATCTCGTCTCTGGCCGAATATCGGCTGCTGATTTTCGGCGCGTTGCTGCTGGTCGTCCTGTGGCTCGCGCCGGAAGGCATTCTCGGCACGATAGCGCGCTATCTGCCCAAACCGCGGCGCACGGAAGCGCGCAATGACACATTCGACCTCGCCGCGTTCCTCGGATCGCCGGACCGATCTCCGCTGGTTGTTCGTGGGCTCACCATTGCCTTCGGCGGCGTGAAGGCGGCGACGGATGTCGAGCTTATTGCCGAACCAGGGCGCGTTACGGCGCTGATCGGCCCCAACGGCGCCGGCAAGACCACCGTCCTCAACATGATCGGTGGCTTTTATCGTCCCGATGCGGGGCGTATCACCTTGGGCGCAAGCGAGCTTGCGGGCGCGCCCGCGTGGAAAGTTGCGCGGTCCGGCATTGCGCGCACCTACCAGACGACGCAGCTTTTCGGCACATTGAGTGTGTTGGACAACGTGCTGGCGGGGCTGCGCGGCGGCAATCCTGGCCACCCGCTTGCGGGGCCTCCATCGACCGGGGATCAGGCCATCGCGGATGGCCTGCTGGCGTTCGTCGGCTATCACGGTGCACGTGAAGCGCTGGCCCAGGATCTGCCGCACGTCGATCGCCGCCTGGTTGAGATTGCCCGCGCGTTGGCGACGCGCCCGAAAGTCGTTCTTCTGGACGAGCCTGCAGCGGGCCTGATGCGGGCGGACAAAACCGCGCTGAGCGCCGTGCTGCGCAAGATGGCCGACGCCGGCCTCGCGGTCATGCTCGTTGAACATGACATGGCGCTGGTCATGGGCACGTCGGATCACGTGGTGGTTCTGGATGCCGGCAAGCCGATCGCATCTGGGGCGCCCATCGCGGTCGCCACGAATGCTAAAGTCAAGGAAGCGTATCTCGGCAGCGGTGAGATGGACGTGCGTCCGCGCGCCGAACCACTCAGCGGTCAACGGCCGCTGCAGCTCGACAGTGTCGACCTATCTGGTGGCTACGGCGCGGTCCCCGTACTGAAGGACGTGTCGCTGGAAGTGCGCGAAGGCGAACTGGTGGCGCTGCTTGGTGCGAACGGCGCAGGAAAATCCACCGTTATGCGCGCGATGAGCGGTTTGCTGCGTCCGGTCTCGGGCTCCATTCGCCTCGGTAACGAGCGGATCGAGAAACTCGAAGCGCATCGCATCGCCGCCACGGGTTTGGCTCTGGTGCCCGAAGGCCGGCAGGTGTTTCCCGAACTGAGCGTGCGCGAAAATCTCGAACTTGGCGCCTACACGCGCAGTGCGGACGACATGAACGCCGATATCGAAACCATGCTGACGCGCTTCCCGCGCTTGCGCGAACGCGAACATTCGCGTGCGGGCCTGCTGTCCGGCGGCGAACAGCAGATGCTGGCGATCGCGCGCGGGCTGATGGCTCAACCGCGCATTCTGTTGCTGGATGAACCATCCCTGGGACTCGCTCCCGCGATCATCGATGAACTGTTCAACGTCATCGTTGAATTGCGCGATCGCGGCGTGACGATCCTGCTTGTCGATCAGATGGCAACACAAGCGCTGGCCGCTGCTGATCGCGGCTACGTGCTGGAGTCCGGTCGCGTCGTGCACGACGATACGGCAGCCGCGCTGCGCGAAGATCCCGCCCTGGAAGCCGCCTATCTCGGTGGTTTGAAGGCAGGGCACTAGGAGAACAACCATGTCGTTCGATCTCGTGCTCCGTCGTGCGCGTGTCGATAGCTATCGCGAAGTGCTGGTTGATATCGGCATCCTGCATGGCCGCATCGCTGCGATTGCTCCAAACCTGCCCGGCAACACGGGCGAGGAAGTGGACGTTGCCGGTCATGCCGTTCTGCCCGGTCTGGTCGAGACGCATATTCATCTCGATAAATCCTGCATCATCAACCGTTGCCACATCGCTGAAGGCACGTTGAAGGAGGCAATTTCGGAAACCGCGCGGGCGAAGGCCGCGTTCACCACGGAAGATATCGAAGCGCGTGCGCGGCGTACCCTGGAAAAAGCCATCCTCGCCGGCACCCAGTTCATGCGCGCGCACACTGAGGTCGATCCGCGTATCGGCCTGAAGAGTTTCGAGGTTCTGTGCCACCTCAGACGCGACTATGCCTGGGCGATCGATTTGCAGATTTGCGTTTTTCCGCAGGAGGGATTGACCAACGATCCTGGAACGGAAGAGCTGCTCATCTCAGCATGCGAGCAGGGTGCCGATCTGATCGGCGGCTGCCCCTACACCGACAGCGATCCGGCAGCGCACATCGCCCGGATTTTCTCGATTGCGCGCAATTTCGACCTCGACATCGATTTTCATCTTGATTTCGACCTCGACCCGTCGTGGATGCATCTCGATGAGGTCATTCGGCAAACGATCGCGCATCGCTACGGCGGGCGCGTTGCCGCCGGGCACGTGACCAAGCTGTCGGCGATTTCACCCGCGGCGCAAATCGAACTCGCCCAGCGACTGTGCGATGCAGGCGTTGCCATTACGGTCCTGCCGTCGACAGATCTGTTCCTGATGGGGCGCGACGTGGCTTGCAATACGCCGCGGGGCGTCACGCGTGCAGATCGTTTTCTCGAACACGGCGTCACCTGTTCGCTGGCGACCAATAATGTGCTCAACCCATTCACACCGTTTGGCGATGCGGCTCTGATCCGTATGGCCAATCTTTACGCGAACATTGCCCAACTCGGCCGGCCCGGCGATTTGCGGCACTGCCTCGACATGATTACGGGATCCGCGGCGAAGCTGATGAAGCTGGAGTCATACGGTGTGACCGTCGGTGCGCCGGCCGACCTGATCGTGGTGCCCTGCGCCACCGGCACCGAAGCCGTGGCTGAGATTGCGACGCCGCTTCTCGGCTTGAAATGCGGACGCCGCTCGTTCTTCAATGCGCCGGGTCGCTTGTTTTTGCCGGAGCGATAAGCCGCCGGAACTCGGACGCGACAGGTCTCAAGCGCGTTCTTCGAAGATCATGGCCAGATTGACAATCGTGCGGACGGCAGCCTGCATGTCCTGCACGCTGACCCATTCCAGGCGGGAGTGGAACGCATGAGCGCCCGAGAAAATATTCGGGCACGGCAGGCCCATGAAAGAGAGGCGAGACCCGTCGG
>JAEZBU010000060.1 GCA_023426855.1 Pseudomonadota bacterium
GGTCCGAGGCCAAATTGAGCGACAGTTGCGACAACAGTCCTCGTATTGGCGTACGTTTCGACTAGATTACGCGCATGGAAACTGAGACCGATCCCCGTTTGCTGGCGCTGGTCGCGTGGTATCGCGATATCGGCGTATCAGACGCTCTGACCGACGAGCCGGTAGGCTGGCTCGCGCGCGGCGACGACGTGGACACCAGCTTCGGCCTGAGGAAGCCGAGCGCCGCGCCGCCTCCATCCGCGCCGCCACAACAGACCGGCAATACCTACTATCAGTCCGGCGTGGCGCCACCGGAAATGGTCCACGCGCGGGGGCCCCGCACGTTCCCGGCCATTGCGCCCGCTGCCGCCGAACAGGCCGCCAACGCGGAGGCGGCATCAGCCCGCACACTCGATGAATTGCGCGCCAAGCTCGAACAGTTTGACGGATGCGCGCTGAAGGCGACCGCCAAAAACCTCTGTTTCTATCGCGGCGCCGCGCAGGCGCGGCTGATGATCATCGGCGAAGCGCCCGGCCGCGACGAGGATCTGGAAGGCAAGCCGTTTGTCGGCCGCGCGGGGCAGTTGCTCAATCGTATGCTGGCGGCGGTCGACCTCGACGAGAGCTCGGTACACATCACCAACATCGTCTATTGGCGCCCGCCCGGCAATCGCACGCCGACACCGCAGGAGGCTCTGGTCTGCCGGCCGTTCCTGATGCGCCAGATCGAGCTCGTGGCCCCTGACATGCTGCTGCTGCTCGGCGGCGCGGCGGCCAAGAGCATCTTCAACATCACCGATGGCATTCTGCGCGTGCGTGGGAAGTGGCGCCAGGTCGAGGTCGCCGGCCGCGCGCTGCCAGCCATCGCGACGCTGCATCCAGCCTACCTGCTGCGCACACCCATCGCGAAACGCCAAGCCTGGCGCGATCTGCTGGCAACGCGCGTCAAGCTGGACGAAAATCGGCCCGGCCGGCCAAACTAGCCGCAGCGCGGCGAGACTGTCTGAAGGAGCAGATCACAATGGGCAGACTTGACGAAACGCGGCCGTTCATTCCGGTTTCGATTGCGGTGCTGACCGTATCCGATACGCGTGATCTCTCAACCGACAAGTCCGGCGATACCTTGGTTGAACTGATCACGCAGTCGGGACACAAGGTTGCCGACCGCGCCATCGTGAAGGACGACATCGCGCAGATCCAGCAAACCGTAAAAGGCTGGATCGCAAATCCGGATATCGACGTGGTGATCTCGACCGGCGGCACCGGCTTCACTGGCCGCGACGTCACGCCGGACGCCATGAAACCGCTGTTCGACAAGGAAATCGACGGCTTCTCGACCGTCTTTCACCTGATCTCGTTTCAGAAGATCGACACCTCGACGATCCAATCGCGCGCCTGCGCAGGGCTTGCCGGCGAGACATTTATCTTCTGCCTGCCCGGCTCGCCCGGCGCCTGTCGCGACGGCTGGACTGGTATCCTGCAATGGCAGCTCGATTACCGGCACCGGCCGTGCAATTTCGTGGAGATCTTGCCGCGACTTGGTGAGGGCCGCTGAACCTCCACGCGTTGCGGCAGTGTCGTTTGCACGGCGGTAGCGACGCCGCGCTACCATCGGCGCGCAAAACTCCCTATAGAGAATCGATCGTATTTCTAACGGACCTCGGATGCGCAAACGCCGATTTCGAGCAGGACGCTTTGTCCTCGTATTCCTGCTTCTCGGCGGACTGGCCATCGCCTTGCGCCAGGGCATGATTCCTGCGCGCTACGCACCCTTGCCGACGCTCAGCCTCGACAGCCCGTTGCCGCTGGTCATGGACTGGCAGATCGCAGCGTTGCGCAAAGATCCCCAGGCGTGCGCGCGCGTTCTCGTCGGCCCACATATCGAAGCGACGGCGTCGCGAGACAATCCGCTGAAACGTGGCTGTGGCTGGGTCAACAGCGTACGTGTGTCATCGGTGGGCGGGGCGAAAATGCCCGTCGACAAAGTCTCGTGCGAAGTGGCTGCCGCCGTCGCGATGTGGATCACGCACGAGGTTCAACCGCTTGCCGTATCGTTGCTCGGCAAGCCGGTGGCATCGATCCAGCATATGGGCACGTACTCCTGCCGCAACATCGTCGGCAATCCGTTCTGGAAGGAAACGCGCAGCGAGCACGCCACCGCCAACGCGATCGACATATCGGGATTCACGCTCGAAGACGGGCGCTCGATCAGCGTGTTGCGCAATTGGGACAACAAAGGACCAGAAGGCGAATTCCTGCGCGCCGTCCATGCCCGCGCCTGCCGCTATTTCCGCGTTTCGCTCGGCCCGGAGTTCAACCGCTCGCACCGCGACCATTTCCACTACGATCGCGGCATGCTCTCGACCTGCAAATAGCAGGGAGGTCCGCGGTGCAGGACGCCAGACGCGTCCAAGCGCCCGAAATCACGCATCTTGACACGTGCCATGCTAAACTCCACGTTAGTGGCATGAGAAAAGCTAGCCGCACAATTTCCCGGCGTCATCCGATCGCCGAACTGTAGCCCCGGGCTCGGCCACACGCGCCCCGAGTTCCGGGGTGTTGGTGCAGCTTTTCCTAAACAGGCGCTTTCAATCCCCTGAATGAGACGATTGCATCTGCAGGCGTTCCACGCGCCGCGCAATGCGATCCGTTTAGCGCATCAACTTCTGCAAACCGACGACGAGCGAAGCCATGGAACACCGGGTCAAACCGAATATCATCGTGAGTGAAACCGACAGCCGCCGCCTCACCGACCTCGCACTCGGTGCGCAAAACCGGCTGCCCGAGATTTCGGATGAACTGCTGATGGAGATGGAGCGCGCGAAAATCGTAGCCGCTGGCTCCATTCCAGGCGACGTCGTGCAGATGGGCTCGACCGTCGCCTACGAGGCGGAAGGCGGAAGCATGCGCCGCGTCACCCTCGTATTTCCGGCGGACGCCAACATCGATGCCGGCCGCATCTCGATCATGACACCGATCGGAACGGCACTGATTGGGCTGTCGCCGGGTCAGTCGATGACGTGGCGCGCGCGCGACGGCAAGCAGCATACGTTGACCATCGTCAGCGTCGAGCCGCCGCTGCCGGCCGAGGCCGAAGCCCAGCGCGGCTAGGAAATCGTGACGATCCCAGCCGGGCACAATGCGGACCATTGCCATGTCCACAGATCAGCTCACATCTGACTTGGTTCGCAGGCTGCGCCGCGCGATGACCAGCCGTGCCATTCCGCTATCGGACCGCCTGATCGCAGGAGTTTAGCCCTGGCTCGATGCCACAAAGCGCATCGGGTCCAGGGCAACCGTCAAAACAAACCGCGCTTGTTTGGTGTGCCGCCCCCGGGATCGGCACGACGGAGATTAAGCATGTCCAACGCTGCACGCTGCCAACTGACGACCAAAGACCTCACCATTCTGGAACACATGCTGCACAAGGCGGCTCCGGCCGACGAAGTGTTCGCCCGGGTTCTGCGCCACAAACTTTCGACCGCCCAGATCGTATTCCGTGACGATGTGGACGCGGACATCGCAACCATCAACAGCCGCATCGACTACAGTATCGACGATGGGCCAATTCAAACGCGCACGCTGGTGCACGGTGCCGATGCGGTATTCCCCGGCATGACGCTACGCATTTCAACTCTTCGTGGCCTTACGCTGCTTGGAATGGCGGAGGGCGATAGCTGCCTGCTTCCCGAAATCGACGGCAAGCAGGAGGTGGTGAAGCTTCAACGCATCGCCTATCAGCCGGAAACAGCGCTCCGACAGCGCAAGGCTGCCGCGATGGCGACAGCCTCAGCGCGTGCGCAATCGTCGGTGGTCGAGCTCAGATGGGGCGGTAAGTCGAACATTCCCGCCGGAACAGCGGCGACAACACCCGATGATGACGACCCCGGCCCGCAAGCCGCGTAAATTCGTGCACTTCCCCGAAGCCACCCGCGCCCCTTTCACGAAACTGGAAAGGGACGCCACGGTGGCCAAACATCATTCGGGGCGCTTGTTCTGCCGGTTGCTGATCAAGTCCTCGACAACGGCCGGTTCGGCCAGCGTCGAGGTATCGCCGAGGTTAGAGAAATCATCCTCGGCGATCTTGCGCAGAATGCGCCGCATGATCTTGCCGGACCGCGTCTTCGGCAAGCCGGGCGAGAACTGGATCAGGTCCGGCGATGCAATCGGGCCGATTTCCTTGCGGACGTGTAAAACCAGCTCGCGCTTCAGGTCTTCGGTGTACACCTCGCCGGCCAGCAGCGTGACGTAGCAGTAGATGCCCTGGCCTTTGACGTCGTGCGGATAGCCGACGACAGCGGCCTCGGCGACCTTGGGATGCGAGACCAGCGCGCTCTCCACCTCAGCCGTGCCAAGACGGTGGCCGGACACGTTGAGCACATCGTCCACGCGGCCCGTGATCCAATAATAGCCGTCCTCGTCGCGGCGGCAGCCGTCACCGGTGAAATACATCCCCTTGTAGGCAGAGAAGTAGGTCTGCACGAAACGCTCATGATCGCCATACACGCTGCGCATCTGGCCGGGCCAGCTATCGAGAACGACCAGGTTGCCGCTCGCCGCGCCTTCCAGCATCTCGCCCTTTTCATCGACCAGCGCCGGCTTGATGCCGAAGAACGGTAACGTCGCGGAGCCGGGCTTCAGACGCGTGGCGCCGGGCAGCGGCGTAATCATGATGCCGCCGGTTTCCGTCTGCCACCACGTATCGACGACTGGGCAGCGGCCGTCACCAACCACGCGGTGATACCACTCCCAGGCTTCCGGGTTGATCGGCTCGCCAACGCTGCCAAGCAGACGCAGCGAGGACCGATCCGTGCGCTTCACGAAGTCGTCGCCCGCAGCCATCAGCGCGCGAATCGCGGTCGGCGCGGTGTAGAAAATGTTGACGTCCCACTTGTCGACGACATGCCAGAAGCGCGACGCGGTGGGATAGTTCGGCACACCCTCGAACATCAGCGTGGTGGCGCCGTTGGCCAGCGGACCATAGAGAATGTAGCTGTGGCCGGTGACCCAGCCGACGTCGGCCGTGCACCAGTAGATGTCGCCGTCGTGATAGTCGAACACGTACTGATGCGTCATCGATGCGAAAACAGCATAGCCGCCCGAGGTATGCAGCACGCCCTTCGGTTTGCCAGTGGAGCCCGAGGTGTAAAGGATGAATAGCGGGTCTTCCGCGTTCATCTCCTCCGGCGGGCAATCAGCGTTGACCTTGACCAGTTCCTCGTGCAGCCAGAGATCGCGGTCGGCATTCCACGGCACATCGTTGCCGGTGCGGCGGACGACGAGCACCTTCTCGCCACCCTTGGTTTTCTTCAGCGCTTCGTCAGTATTCTTCTTCAGCGGAATAGTACGGCCACCACGCACGCCTTCGTCGGCGGTGATGATGAACTTGGAATCGCAATCGTCGATGCGGCCGGCGAGGCTGTCCGGTGAGAAGCCACCGAACACCACCGAATGCACGGCGCCGATGCGCGCGCAGGCCAGCATCGCATAGGCCGCCTCGGGGATCATCGGCATATAGACGGTGACGCGATCGCCCTTCTTGACGCCGTTCGCCTTCATCACGTTGGCGAACTTGCAGACGCGCTCGTGCAACTGGCGATAGGTGATCTTCTCGTCATGGGTCGGGTCGTCGCCCTCCCAGATGATCGCGACCTGGTCGGCGCGCTTCTTCAGGTGCCGATCGACGCAGTTGACGCAGACGTTGAGCGTACCGTCCTCGTACCATTTGATGGATACGTTCTCGGGCGCATAGGAGGTGTTCTTGACCTTGGTGTAAGGCTTGATCCAGTCGATACGCTTGCCCATCTCGCCCCAGAACCCATCCGGGTCGGTGATCGAGCGCTTGTACATCTCCTGGTATTTCGCCGTGTCGACCCAGGCTCGGCTCGCCCACTCTGCGGGCACGGCGTAGCTCTTTCCTGACATCGCCCTCAACCTCCCAGATTACGATTGAATGTTTGGCCGGCATTATGTCGGCGAGGCGTGCCGGCCGCAATTGCCTCGTTGGTCGAAGCTTGGGCAACTGCCCTGCTTCAGACGCCGAACAGCCCGATGATTGCGCCCTGAATAAGCAGAACACCGAGCCAATGACCACCATCGATGAAGGTTAACGAGGTTCTGGCGCCCTGGAAGGCGTTGTTGACGGTGAGCGTCGTCACCACGAAACCGACCCAGCAGAACGCACCGCTGATGATGCCGTTGCGAACCGTCACCTGCCCGGGACCCAGATGGCCGATGATGCCGGCCAGCACCGTCGCCATGATGACCAGCCCCACGAACGCGATGATGAACGGCACCGCGTTCTTCTGCCAGCCGCCGGAAACGTCGCTCTCCTTGATTCCCGTTGCAGCCATCCATTGCCGGGAGAAGATGCCGTACCAAACACCGCCGAACAGAAATCCAGCCACGGCAGCCAGCACAATGCCGAGCGCGCTCATTCCTCCAAA
>JAEZBU010000107.1 GCA_023426855.1 Pseudomonadota bacterium
TGAAGGCCAATGATATCGATCGCATGCAAGTCTGGGCCGGGCAGTCGGCTGCGATGGCCGCAGTCGAGCCGGCCGGAGATGTCGTGCAACGGCTGTGGGACGGCGCGCAGTCCTTGTTGCGCTAGGGGCGCGGCGTCGGGGTGCGTAGGCGCGTTGCCGACCGCTCGCTCCGACGGTCGCATCAAGTCGGTAGACGAAGCAATTTCCGGGGCGGGGCGCGCGTCATTTGCGCATGGACGGTTTAACGTCAGTCAAAGTGCAATTGCGACCGCCCAGGGCATCGGCGCGGCCCTATCCACGTCACTTGCGGGCTTGGTTGTCGTCGTCAACACTGGCTACAACGCGGCGTTCATAACTTGACAGTCGTCGCAGTCGCGAGGTTTCTGCCGTCCCATCTTCGGATGCTGGAAATGGCGCCGCGCCCGCAGGCCAGATAATGTTCGGCCGTTGTTTTCTCAAAGATGACCGTTCGTACGGATGCGGGGCGATTTAACGATCTCGTAACTAAAGCATAGTTCACGATTTATTATCAGCCACGCGCATATTGTTCCGTTGGCCGGCAATTAAAGGGCTGGCAGGGGGAATATTGCGGGGCGGTTTTTATGCGTGTCATTACTTGTCTGATGACCGAGCACAATTTGTGGCTTGTTCTTCTTGCCGCGGTTGTATGCGTGGCCGGAAGCTGGGTATCGTTGGATCTATTTCATCGTGCTCGTGAACGATCGGGATCACAGCGGCTCGGTTGGCTTTATCTGACCGGCGTTGCAGCGGGATCGTCAGTGTGGTGCACGCACTTCATTGGCATGCTGGCCTATGAGGTGAGTGCTTATATTTCTTATGACCCGATGTTAACCATGCTGTCCTTGGTTGTTGCCATCGTCGGCTGCGGGAGCGGCTTTGCGATTGCAGCGATGGGAAAATCGCGCCGAGCTTCATTAATTGGTGGCGCGGTCATCGGTCTCTCTGTTGCGGCCATGCACTATTCAGGCATGATGGCGTATCAAGTCGTTGGTCTGATCGAGTGGGACCCGACTTATATTGCAGCTTCCGTCATCGCTGCTGTTGTTCTGGGTGCGGTGTCGCTGGATCGGCTTTATTCCAAAGCTGATCGGATTGTCACTCTCGCAATCTTCGTCGCAACAGTGGTCAGCCTGCACTTTACTGGTATGGCCGCCGTGACGGTTATTCCGTTTGGCATCGATGTGGGCCTGGAAAGTGTCAGGGCCATGCAAACGATGGCAGTGGCCGTCGCCGGAGTCGCAATGATTATCGGTGTTACCGGCTTCATGAGCCAGTTTATCGACAGCAAGGCTAGCTCCGAAATGCTGGAGAGCATGCAGCGCTTAGCGCTCCATGATGCGCTGACCGGCCTGCCGAATCGGCTGAGCTTTAATAATCATCTGGCTCAGGAACTGCTATCCGCAGAACTGGGCGACAAGAAAGTTGCCGTTATCGGCATTGATCTCGACCGTTTCAAAGAAATCAATGACCTGCGCGGGCATGAAGCTGGCGACCGGGCATTGAAGATCATCGCTGGCAGGCTTACGGCGCTGATTGGCGAGGGAGAATTTGTCGCCCGGATAGGTGGAGATGAGTTTGCCGCCACGCAAACCTACGACGACAAAGACAAGCTCATGGACTTTGTCTCTAGAATTGAGCGCGCGCTATTCAAGCCGCTCGTTATCGACGAGTTTGAGATCGTTACCGGTGCAAGTATCGGTGTGGCCTCCTATCCCGATGACGGCGTGACGCAAGAGCGACTGATCAGCAACGCAGACATGGCGATGTATCGCGCAAAGGCGGATTTATCGCGCGCCATTTGCTTTTATGAATCGAATATGGACGAGGTGGCGCGCGTGCGGCACGTCCTCGGCCAGGATCTGCGTCGCGCGATAGAACTGGACCAGCTGCATCTCCACTATCAACTCCAAGCGTCTGTTGAAACCGGCGAAGTTTGTGGTTTCGAGGTCCTGCTGCGCTGGACGCATCCTGTGCAAGGCAACGTTTCGCCGGCAGAGTTCATACCAATTGCCGAAGAAACGGGCTCGATCATATTGATCGGCGACTGGGTGTTGCGTACGGCGTGTAAACAGGCTGCGACCTGGGAGAAACCGCATAAGATTGCTGTCAACATTTCACCGGTGCAACTGCTGCACGGTGATCTCGCGCGGCGTGTCCATGAAATATTGCTCGAGACTGGATTGTCTGCGGATCGTCTTGAGCTGGAAATCACGGAATCAACGCTCATAGCGGACAAAAACCGCGCCTTACACCTTCTCCGGCAGATCCGTGCCCTGGGCGTAACCGTGGCGATTGACGACTTCGGTACGGGTTATTCGTCGCTGGACACGCTGCGCTCGTTCCCCTTCGACAAGATCAAGTTGGACCGCTCGTTCATGGCGCAGGTCGAGCGCGATCCGCAGGCGACTGCGATCATTCGGGCCGTCCTGGCGCTTGGTAAAAGTCTTGAAATTCCGGTTTTGGCCGAGGGTGTCGAGACGATAGAGCAGCTTCAGATCTTGAAGCGTGAGGGATGCGACGAAGCACAGGGTTATTATCTCGGGCGTCCGCAGCCGATGGGGCTGAATGGGATGACAACGGACATAACCACCACCTCGGAAACGCAACCGCAAAAAGCAGCGTTGACGGAAGTCGGAAAATTGAACCTGACCGCTGCTTGAAGGACGGACGCGGGATCCACCGAATTAGTGGGGGTCAGCAGTTCTGCGGTATGCGTTTTTATCGAGATATCCGGCCAGTGCGCCGTATCGCGCAAATGCCGCCGCGTAAGTGGCGGCATTTTCCGGATTGGCAATAACTGTTGTCTCGCGCTGAATACATTTGATTGCTGCGCCTTCGAGATTGGGAAACAGTCCGCCGTCCACGCCAGCCATCATGGCGATGCCGAATGCGGAATCGCCATGCCGCACTGTCGACAGATCCATATTCAGAACGTCTGCGATAATTTGCGACCAGATGCGGCTTTTCGTGATGCTGCCGGCCATCACGGCGCGCGGCATGCTCATACCTTCGCGTTCAAACAGGCTCAGGCAATCCTTGAGCGAATAGGCGACGCCCTCCATGACGGCGCGCAGGAAATGCGGCCAGCCGTGATTCTGATGAATGCCGGAGAAACTGGCGCGCAGGTTCGGGTTCCAGTACGGCGCGCGTTCTCCCTGGAGATACGGATGAAAGAGCATGCCGTCGGCCCCAGGTTGCGTTTGCGCGACCAGCGCGTCGATCGCCTCGAAGGTCAGCAACTGTTGAGCGGTATCGCCTTGGCCTGCCGATAATCCTCTCACCCATTGCAGGGACGTCGCGCAAGCATTGGTTCCGGCCTGCCAGTAGCGTTGGTCGCCGGCGACATGAGGATAATTGATGACCCCCGGCACATAGCGCGCATGCGGGGCGATGGCCATGATGCCGCCGGCCGATCCGACGCGGACCATGCCGCCGTCCTCCGCCGTTAGGATTCCGCAGCCAACCAGTTCAGCGGCAGAATCCAAACAGCCCGCGATTACCGGGACACCGGCGGGCAGATTGAACAGTTCGGCGGCTTGGGCGGATACCTCGCCGATACGGTCGGTAGCGCGATGAAGCGGCGGCATGGCTCTGTCGGGCAGGCCGCTGAGATGGACGAGCGGCTCCGCCCAGTTTTGACTGGCCGCATCCAGCATCAGCGTGGCGGCGGCGCTGCCATGATCCATCAGCCGCTGGCCGGTTAGGCGGAAGATCAGGTAGTCCTTCGAGCTCAGCAGGCTGCGGATGCGGGCGTGTTGTTCAGGCTCGTTCCGCTGCACCCACATGATCTGCGGCAGCGTCCAGGTGCAGCCGGCCTGATTGAGAGTCGCTTGCGTCAGAGCATCGTGATGATGTGCGGTGAGATCAACAACCTCAGCATCACTGCGCTGGTCGCTCCACAGGATCGCGGGCCGGATGATTTCGTCGTTGGCATCGAGCAGCACGGGCAGGTGTGCGGCGGAGCAAATGCCAATGCAGCGGATCGCATCGATGCCGGCAGCGTCCTGCCTACGCAACGCGCCGATGGCCCGCTGCGCCGCCGCGATCCAGTCCGCAGGATTTTGCTCGGCCCATCCCGGTTGCGGACTGGAGGTCGGATAGGTTTCCGTGGCCGAGGCGCGAACCGACCCAGAGGCATCGAGCAAGACGCATTTGAGGCTGCTGGTGCCGAGGTCCATGCCCAAAACGGTTGGTGGAGCGGCAGCAGGCGCCATGGTTATTCCCGTGGTTTATCGGCAATCGCTGTACGCAACGGATTGAGGCTTGCAGTAATGCCGGCCAAAAGCGCGTTGAGATCGCTGGTGCACGACACCATCCGAACGCCATTGCGGACGAGATCTGCTGCGACCTCGGTATCGCTGGTCTGGATGCCGATCGCCACTCCATTACGGCGCGCTGCCGCGATGATGCGATCGATCACAGCGCGCATCTGAGGAGCACGCAGCGAGCTGTCGATCCCGCAGGATACGGACAGATCAGACGGTCCGATGAAGGCCATATCGATACCGGGCGTCGACAGGATGTCATCCATGTTGTCGAGCGCCGCGCTGGTCTCGATCTGGACCATCAGCAGCACATTGGCATTGGCCTTCGGCAAGTACTCGCGGGCAACGACGCGCTTGAACCCGGTATGCGCACGACACAGGCTGACGCCGCGCTCGCCGTGCGGCGGATAGAGCGCATAACGCACGGCTTCTTCCGCTTGCGCGCGCGTTTCGACGCGGGGAACCAGAATGCCGCCGACGCCGAGTTCGAGTGGCGTCAGGAAGTATTCGCGCCGGATCTCAGGCACACGGACAAGCGGCACACAGCGGCCGCCGCGAAATCCCGCCACCAGCGCGGCGAGGCAGTCGGCGCCATAGGCTCCGTGCTCCTGATCGATGATGGCAAAGTCGGCGCCGACAGCATCGAGCATGGCGGCCAGCATCGGTGTCTTCAGCTCGGAGACCATCAGGCCGCTGACGCATGTCCCTGATGTCAGGGCGGACTTCAACCAGTTTTCATGTGAAGACATCGTCGCGCGTCATCCTCCCCAGGCACGTTTCCTCTCGGGCTTGGGCCGCACAGTTTGTGGCGGCGGCCCTTAACCCGAATGCGATTATGTCCGGCAACTATTCATTGGCGAATGTATGAGTCAACGGGTGCCACGATTTGGCCGGTCTGTTGGAGCCATCACTTCTTGCTGGCTGCCACTTCGGATTGAACCAGATCCATCAATTGCCGACGACCAAACGACAACAGCGGTTTGCCGTTGACGAAAAACGTTGGCGTTTGCTTGACATTGGCGGTGCGGATGTCGGCCTGATCCTGTTTGAGAATACTCTCAACTTCCGGGCTGCGACGATCCAGCTAGCGAATAACAAATTCCAAGAGCCGTCAGTCTCTCGATGGGACAGGTCCATCTGCGGTTGTTCCATTGTCTGATTTTGATGAAAGGCAGCGAGCTATTGCGCATCCTGGCTTTGCGACCCGAAGCGCAGCAGGCGCAGCGCATTGGCCGTGACCAGAACGGTGGCGCCGGTGTCGGCGAGGATGGCCATCCAGAGCGGTGTCGTGCCGAATAGCGTGGTGATCAGGAATACGCCCTTCAGTCCGAGCGCGAGCGCAACGTTCTGCCAGATGTTGCTCAAAGTGGCGCGCGACAGCGACACGAGTTCTGCGACGCCTGTAACGCGGTTCTTGAGGAGCGCGGCATCGGCTGTTTCGAGCGCAACGTCGGTGCCAGCGCCCATCGCAATGCCGACGGATGCGGCCGCCAGTGCGGGGGCGTCGTTGATGCCGTCGCCGACCATGGCAATCGGGCCGTTGGCCTTATAGGTGGTGATGGCCTCGAGCTTGGCATCCGGAAGCAGTTCTGCGCGCGCTTCCAGGCCGAGCGCCTGACCGATTGCGGTTGCGGCGCGCTTGTTGTCGCCCGTCAACATGACCGGCTGGATGCCGAGTTCCCGAAGTCGCCGGATGCCGTCAGCAGTATCGCGCCGCGGTTCGTCACGCAGCGCGATGAGCCCGATCGGGGTCTTGTCCTCACTGACCACGACAACGGTTTTGCCTTCGCTTTCGAGGTCGCCGACGCGCAGGCTGGCCCCGGCCGACAATGCAGCCTGCTCGGCGGCATGGCGTGGCGAACCCACGGACACGAATCCGGACTTGAGACGACCAGTTACCGCTTTTCCGGGCGTCGCGACGCTGCCACCGAAAACTTGCGGGATGACAAGTGCGCGAGCCTTGGCTTCCGCAACGATAGTGGCCGCCAGCGGATGACTGGACGTTTGTTCGACGGCGGCGGCCTTGGCGAGCGCATCGTTCGGGTCGCCGGCGAGTGCTACGACATCCGTGACGCGCGGCTGGCCGACGGTCAGCGTACCGGTCTTGTCGAAGGCGACCGTTTTCACCTTGCCCAGCATCTCCAGTGCGGCGCCGCCTTTGATCAGCAGACCGCGCCGCGCGCCACCCGCCAAGCCTGAGGCGATTGCGGCCGGTGTTGAAATGACCAGGGCGCACGGGCAGGCGATCAGCAACACGGCGAGCCCGCGATAGACCCAGGTGAACCAGTCCGCACCGAACAGCAGCGGCGGCGTGACGATGACCAGGGCCGAGACCACCATCGCCGCGGGGGTGTACCAGCGGCTGAAACGATCGATGAACCGCGCGGTCGGCGCTTTGGACGACTGCGCTTCCTCGACCATGTGGATGATGCGCGCGATGGTGTTGTCAGCGGCGGTGCGCTGGATCTCGACCCGCAGCTCGGCGTTGGCGTTGATGCTGCCGGCGAAGACATTGGCACCGGGCTGTTTCAGGACCGGCACGGATTCGCCCGTCACCGGCGCTTCGTTGACATCCGACATACCCTCGACCACCACGCCGTCAGACGGTACGCGGTCGCCGGGGCGGACCACGACGATATCGCCGATGGCAAGCTTGTCGGCTGCTATGGAGTCCAAAGAGCCCGTCGCGGGGTTCGACCGATACGCCGTCCGCGGCACCAGATCGATCAGCGCCTTGATTCCGGCGCGGGCGCGACCGGCGGCAACCCCTTCCAGCATTTCGCCAACCAGAAACAGAACCACGACGACGGCTGCCTCTGCCGCTTCGCCAATGGCAATCGCGCCGATGGCGGCGACGGACATCAGCGTTTCGATACTGAACGGCGTGCCGGACATCGCGCCAGCCACCGCGCGCCGCGCGATCGGGATCAGCCCGACCAACGCTGCGATAATGTAGGCGGCTTGCGACCAGTTCTCGTTGACCTGCGAGACCAGGAAGGCGAGCCCTAGCAGTGCGCCACTGGCGATGACTTGGCGGCCTTTCAGCGATGCGTACCAAGGACCACTGGCCGGCCCGTGGTCGTGATCATGGCCGTGCAGCGATGGCGCCGCGTTTTCGCTGTCATGGGCGGCGTAGCCCAATGATTTGATCTTTGCCGCAATGGCTTGGCGGGGTGTTTGCGCCTCATCCAGGGCCAGTGTCAGCGCGCCTTGGGTATAGTTGACAGCCACATTGGACGTGCCCGGCAAGCGTTGAACTGCTGTCTCGATCTTGGCGGCGCAAGACGCGCAGTCCATGCCTTCCACGTTAAATTTCAGATGTTTGGCGCTCATGCCGTCACCTCGACGATCTCGTTGTGACACCCCATATGCACCCTGTAGCAACTACAGGGTCAAGAGATGCATCACGAAAGTTTAGCTATCGGTGAGCTAGGCCGATTGACTGGGACCAAAGTCGAAACCATCCGCTATTACGAGCGCATCGGGCTGCTGGCTGCGCCAGGTCGCACCACCGGCAATTATCGCGCCTATGGAGCCGAGCATCTGAGCCGACTGAGCTTTATCCGCAGGTCGCGCGATCTGGGGTTTTCGCTGGATCAGGTGCGCGCGCTGCTCAGCTTGTCGGACGATCGCGCGCGCCCATGTGAGGCTGTCGACGCGATAGCCAAGGAGCACCTTGCCGAGGTGGAGCGCAAGATTGCCGATCTGAAGGCGCTGCAGCGCGAGTTGGGCAAGATGATTGACCAATGCCGCCACGGCACCGTCGCCGAATGCCTCATTATCGAATCTCTGTCGCCCGAGCCCGCATAGGTTGACACCGGATCGTCCGTCTCCGCTAATAATGGCAAAGATACAATAACGACGGCCGTGGATGCAGGCGGCCGCCGAGGGAGGCGTGGCGTGGTGCAGAGGACAAGTGAAGGCCGCATGCGGATGCGCGCCGCGGTTGGGAGCTACGCGTGACAGCCGGAGCATCTCAAGCGCGGCTGCCACTGTCCGGTGTTCGTGTTGTCGAATTCAGCCAGATGGTGATGGGGCCGACGTGCGGCCTGATCCTGGCCGATCTTGGCGCGGACGTGATCAAGGTCGAGCCGCCGAAAGGCGATCGCACGCGGCATTTCAAAGGCGTCGCGGCGGGTTTCTTCGCAAACTACAGCCGCAACAAACGCAGCCTCGCAGTCGATACGACCACCGCGCGCGGGCAGGAAATCACGCGCCAGCTCATCGCCAAAAGCGATATCGTCATCGAGAACTTTCGTCCCGGACTGCTGAAGCGCTACGGCCTCGACTACGACACGCTGCAGAAAATGCAGCCGGGTTTGATCTATTGCTCGCTCAAGGGTTATCTGCCGGGACCGTACGAGAACCGTCTCGCACTCGATGAAGTCGTGCAGATGATGGGCGGCCTTGCTTACATGACCGGCCTGCCGGGGCGGCCATTGCGGGTCGGCGCGTCGGTCAACGACGTCATGGGCGGAATGTTCGGCGTCATCGCCATCCAAGCGGCGCTCGCCGAGCGCCAACGCACCGGCCGTGGCGCCTACATTCAAAGCGCGTTGTTCGAGAACACCGCATTTCTCGTCGGTCAGGCGATGATGTCCGAACAGGTTACCGGTGTCCGCTCCGTACCGTATTCGGTGAAGGATTCGCCGTGGCCGGTTTATGACCTGTTCGACACTGCCGACGGCACCAAGGTTCACGTCACGATCGTCGGCGAAGAACAATGGCAGGCCTTCTGCC
Source organism: Pseudomonadota bacterium (assembly GCA_023426855.1). GTDB lineage: Bacteria > Pseudomonadota > Alphaproteobacteria > Rhizobiales > Hyphomicrobiaceae > ZC4RG25. Next base: position 9,027 of record JAEZBU010000107.1, read on the forward strand.
GCACGTTCGATCGCGAGGCATGGCTGTCGGACGAACGGTTGAAGACGAGCCAGGATCGTGTCGATCAGCGTTCGTGGGTCATCCCTGAAATCGCGGCGATCTTCCAGCGATGGACGGCTGACGATCTGTGTGCGACCCTTGAAAGGCTGGAGCTGCCGTTCGCCCCGGTCAACGAACCGGGCGATCTGATCGCGGATCCGCATCTGCTGGCGTCCGGCGGTCTGCTCGATCTGACGCTGCCGGATGGGCGGACCGCGAAAACGCCGGCGCTTCCGCTTTCCATGGACGGTGTGCGCTTTCAAAACCTTCGCGATCCCCCGTCAATAGGGGCGCATACGCAGGAGATACTGGCCGACCTTGGCGTTTCCGACGCCGAAATGGCCGATCTGGCCGGCAACGGCGTCATTGCCTGGCCGCACAATCGCGATGATACTAGCCGTTCGTCGGCTTGACGGAGGCCGATAATTCAAGCAAGCGCGTCAACATAATCAGAACGCGCACGATAGGGAGTGAAGCTAATGGACATGAATCGCCGCCAAGTGCTCGGCGCGACCACTGCAGTCTTGGGAGCCGGGCTGTTGCCGCGGATGGCGGCGGCGCAGGCCTCCACCGCAACGTTGGCTTACGGGCCTGCATTGCCGGTCTACTCGCTCGGCGTCATTGCCGACGCGAAAGGCTTCTTTAAATCCGAGAATATCGATCTCAAGTTGGTCACCGGCAACGCAGGCACGCACGGCCGGCAAGCGCTGGCTGCCGGTCAGGCGCTGTTCGCACATGGTGACGCCAGTCATCCGTTGCAGCTTTCGACGCGCGGCAAGAAGTGCCGGATCATCATGGCGTCGCAGATGATCTCGTCAATCTCCAACATCGTGGTGCGCAAAGATCTGTACGACGCCGGAATAACGGACGTGAAGAAGCTCGGCGCCTATAAGCGCCCCGACGGGTCTAAGCCGATCGTCGCGGCGACTGCGATTGGCGCTGGCACCTGGATGTACGGCACCTACGTGTTCGAGGCCAATGGGCTGGGCGACAATATCCATTGGGTCGCCGGCGGCGGTCCGAAGACCATGTATCCCGGCCTGCAGACGAAACAGTTCGATGCCATCATGGCTGTGCCGGCGTGGGTGCTGGAGGCTGAAGCGCAGGGCTTCGGGAAAGTGATCTACGACACCTCCAAGCCAGGCGTCTTCGAGTCGGCATTCGGTGGCACCGTGCCGGTGCTCGTGCTCTATACGCTGGAAGAGACGATCCAGGATCAGAAGCCGATGGTGCAGGCGTTCGTCAATGCCATGTATCAGGCGATGAAGTGGGTGAAAGAAACACCCATTGAAGATGTCTACGCGCTTGTCGGCGAGAAGCATTATTCCGGCATCGATCCGGTCGCGGTCAAAACCGAGCTCGGTTTTGACAAGAACACCTGGACGTATGACGGCCGCATCGATGCGGCATCCTTCGAGCGTGGCGGAAAAGTCTGGTATCGCAAGGGTTCGGACATTCCGGAGTCGAAGTACGAGGATATCGTCGATATGAGCTTCCTCGACGCGGCCCAGGCCAAGTTCAAGTAAGGCGAACGACGTGGTTCAAGCCACTTCACCGGTTTCGCCAGCCAGTGATGCCAGCGATTCCGCGCGCATCGCACCGGCGGATCTTCCGGTACGCATTTCCGTCGAGGGCCTGAGCAAGCAGTTCAGGTCAGGCGGCACGGAAGTGATCGCGGTCGATGATGTGTCGTTCCAAGTCAAGCAGGGCGAGTTTGTTGCCCTGCTTGGACCCTCGGGTTGCGGCAAGAGCACCATTCTCAACATGGTCGCTGGCCTGCTGGAAAAAACCAGCGGCGACATCCGGATCGATGCCGACGAGGTTCAGCACGGCACGGTCAACCGCAAGGTCGGCTACGTTTTCCAACGTGACACCGTGTTTCCGTGGCGCACCGTCGAAGGCAATATCGGCTACGGGCTGGAAATCGCCGGTGTGCCGAAAGAACAGCGCGCCGAAAGGGTGACGCGGGCGATCGACGTCGCGGGGCTCGCAGGTTTCGGCAAAAGCTTTCCGCGCATGCTGTCGGGCGGTATGCGCCAACGTGTTGCGCTGATGCGCACACTGATCATGGAGCCTGAAATTCTGCTGATGGACGAGCCTTTCGGCGCGCTCGACACGCACACCAAGCTGGAAATGCACAAGACGCTGCTCGAAATCTGGGAACGCGAACGCCAGACCGTGCTGTTCGTGACGCACGACCTCGGCGAGGCGCTGACGTTGTCGAGCCGGATCATTCTTCTGTCGGCGCGTCCGGGTCGGCTGAAGGAGGATTTCGAAGTGCCGTTCCCGCGCCCGCGCGATGCGGTAGCCTTGCGCGAGACGCCTGAGTTCGGGCACCTGTACTCACATATCTGGCACTCACTCGGCCAGGAATTCCGTCGCACGAAAGCCGAATGACGATGCGCACACGCCAATGGTCTATCCTGGTCTGGCAGATCGTCATTCTCGTCGCGGTCCTGGTGATCTGGGAATGGGGCCATGATGTCTGCAAGGCGCTGCTGCCGCGCCAGTTCGTGCCCGGAATTCTCGATCCGTATTTCATTTCCAAGCCAAGTGCGATCTGGAACAGCTTCCTCAAACTCGGATGCTTTTCCGATAACGCGGGTTTCGCCGCCTGCTTCAACGCCAATTCAAACAATCTCTGGCTGGCAACGCTTGTCACGCTGAAAAACACCTGGTGGGGCTTTCTCGGTGGCGCAGTTTCCGGCGTTTTGACGGGGCTCATCCTCGGTCGTTCAGATTATCTGTCGAAGATCTTCGAGCCCTATATCGTCGCGATGAACTCGATCCCGCGTATCGCGCTGGTGCCGCTGATCATCCTGATGTTCGGCCTCGGCGATATGTCGAAGATCGTGACCGGCTGGATCATCGTGTTCTTCGTGGTGTTCTTCAACACGTTCGAGGGCACGCGCTCAGTCGATCGTGATCAGATTGCAGCGGCGCGATTGCTGGGTGCCAGCGAACTTGCGGTGTTGCGCACGATCGTTATCCCGTCGGCGATGGCCTGGGTGTTCGCATCGTTGACGCCAGCGGTGTCATTCGCGCTGGTCGGCGTCATCGTGGGTGAGTTCATTGGCGCCGAGCGGGGCCTGGGCAAGCTCATCATCGAGGCGGAAGCGCGCGCCAATGCTGGCGAGATGATGGTATCGATCTTCGTCATGATGATTGTCGGTATCGTGCTGGCGTTCATCGTGCGCCGCGTCCAGGCCTATCTGCTGCGTTGGCAGCCGCAGTTCGAGGTCAAGGACTAGAGTCTTTCCGATTGAGATGGAAACGGCGACGTCAACCGAGCCACAGTTGTCATCCCGGTGCTTGTCACCGGGATCCACCCAACTGCGCGTGTCGATGCCAGCGGAGAGATGGATCCCGGGCACAAGGCCCGGGATGACTAGGAAGGGACAACATTCGACCTAAATCGGAAATGCCCTAGCTCGTCCGAGCGTGCCCGCGTATTCATGTTGATAGGGTGTCGGCGTGCCGCCCGATCAGGCGCACGTCTTCCCGCGTGCTGGCACGTTGCAGAACAGCTGATGCATCGTGGCGATGAACACCTGAATGCGCGGTTCGGCCAGACTGTAGATGACGTGCTTGCCCTCCTTACGCCCCGAGATCAGGCCCGCATCGCGCAGCTCGGCGAGCTGCTGAGACAGGCCGGGCTGGCGAATGCCCAAAAGATCCTCCAGCTCACGTACCGAGCGTTCGCCATCGGCCAGCGCGCAGCAGACCAGAAGGCGGTCAGGATTCGCCAGCTTCTTCAGGAAGGCCGTTGCCTCGTGGACATTGGCCTTCAGGTTGGCTGCCTCGCAGGAAAGGGCTTCGGTCATATCAACCCCAGGGCGCTCCCTTGAGCACGTCCAGTGGGATCTTCAGATAGCGCTGGCCGTTGGATTCTGGTGTGGGTAGACGGCCGCCGTTGGTGTTGATCTGCAATGAATGCAGGATCAGCTTCGGCATCGGCAGTGTTTTGTCGCGCGCCTCGCGCACGGCCACATACTCGTCTTCGGTCTTGTACTTCGAGATGTGGGTGTTCTTAGCCTTTTGCTCCGCGACGCTCGACTCCCACAGCGGCTCGCGGCCGCCCGGCTGGTAGTCGTGACCGGTGAACAGGCGCGTGTCATCCGGCAACGCGAGAATATCCTGGATCGACTTCCAGAGTTGTTTGGCGCTGCCGCCTGGGAAATCGGCGCGCGCAGTGCCGCTATCAGGCATGAACAGCGTGTCGTGCACGAAGGCGGCATCACCGATAACATAGGTGATGGAAGCCAGCGTATGCCCCGGCGAGAACATCACCTTCGCATCGATGTTCCCGATCTTGAAAGTATCGCCGTGTGCAAACAGCCGATCCCACTGCGAGCCATCGGTAGGGAAATCAGGCCAGTTATAGAATCCCTTCCAGAGCTTCTGGACCTCGACGACGTTCTCGCCAATGGCGGTCGGTGCGCCGGTCTTTTCCTTCAGATACGCGGCCGCTGAGAAATGATCTGCATGCGGATGGGTATCGAGGATCCATTGGATCTCGTAGTTTTTCTCTTTCACGAACGTCAGAAGTCGATCGGCGTTGGTGGATGCGGTCTGCCCAGACTTTTCGTCGAAATCATAAACGGGGTCGATGATCGCGCATTTTCGCCTTTCCGGATCGGCGACGACGTACTGCACGGACCATGTGCGCGGATCGAAGAAGCCAGTGACTTCCGGTTTCTGAGGCATCTGCGATCCTTTCAGGGCGTGTTGTTATCAGCTCGGACAAGAGCCGCCTTGGCGGTGGAACTGAACCCATCGGTCCCAGCAGGCAAGGCAGGTTCTGCCGCGATGGCTCTCAGGCTACATTGATTGCAAAAGTACGCAATCGATAATTTGTAACAATGAGGTCGCGCAATGTAACCGCGCGATAACCGTCTATGCCGGGCTCGGGCTTGCAAGTGCGGGGGATCTATCGCCGGCGGGCCGACGTGCGATCAATACGCGCACGACGGTAGTGTTCGTGGATACGCGCGGAATTGCACTTCGCGATGTGCGTCCGCCGTTATCATCGCCGCCGTTGGCGCTTTCATCCAATGCGCGATGAAGTGGTCTATTTGATATACCAGCCCCACGGATCGTCGCTGACGTATTTGGTGATCTGCTTGGTTTCCAGGTAGTTCTCAAGCCCCCAACGTCCCAGCTCTCGACCGATGCCAGACTTTTTATAGCCGCCCCATGGCGCCTCGGTGAACGTCGGCTGCGAGCAATTGATCCACACGATTCCCGCGCGCAGCTTAGCCGCCACCCGATCGGCGCGGATGGCATCGTCAGACATCACTGCGGCAGCCAGGCCGAACTGACTGTCATTCGCCAGTCTGATGGCTTCGTTCTCTTCCGAAAACGGTTTGATGCATACGACCGGCCCGAATATTTCATTGAGCCATACGTCGCTATCGAGTGGCACGTCGGTGAGGACTGTCGGCTCGCAAAAGTATCCTTTTTCAAAAGTAGCGGGACGCTTTCCGCCAGTGGCGACACGTGCGCCGTCAGCACGCGCGCGGGCGATAAAGCCAAGAACGCGGTTCAACTGTTTCTCTGAAACGAGGGGTCCGAGTTGAGCATTCGGCTGAAAGCCGTCGCCCAGTTTGATCTTCTGAGCCTCTTCAACCAACCGTTCCAATAGCCGATCGTAAATGGCTTCGTGCACCAATACGCGGGACGTTGCCGAGCACACTTGGCCTTGGTTCCAGAACACGCCGAACATGATCCATTCGACCGCCTTTTCGATATCGCAGTCGTCGAAAACGATAAACGGCGACTTGCCACCAAGCTCGAGGCTGACACGCTTGATGTCCCGCGCTGCCGCTGCCATGACCTCAGATCCAATCGGGCCGGACCCCGTGAAGGCCAATTTGTCAACGCCAGGATGGTCGGTCAGTGCGCGTCCCGCCTCGATGCCAGTTCCGGTCACAATGTTGAGGACGCCCGGAGGCAAGCCGGCAGCTTGCGCGATGGTGCCGAGTTCGAGTGCTGTAAGGGATGTCAATTCCGACGGCTTCAGGACCATCGTGCAGCCTGCAGCAAGTGCCGGCGCGACTTTCCATGCAGCCATCAGTAAAGGATAATTCCAGGGAATAATTGCGCCGCATACCCCGACAGGTTCGCGAACCGCTTTTGATGTAAAGCGGCTGTCATCTAGCGCGATATGTTCGCTGGCCTTTTCATCCAGCTCTTCGGCGAGACCGGCATAATAGGCAAAACATCCCGCTGCGTCGGCGATATCCCACTCTGCCTCCGGGAGAGGCTTGCCATTATCGAGAACTTCGAGACGGGCGAGATCCGATTTGCGCTCTTCGATCGCGGCGGCGATCGTGCGCAATATCCGTGCGCGATCCTTGCCGGTGATACTAGCCCACGGCCCATTGTCGAATGCCGATCGTGCTGACAGAACAGCCCGGTCTATATCCTCCGCGGTGCCGGCCGCGACGTGATGGAAAACCCGTTCGGTTGCCGGGTTTACGACGGCTATCGTGCCGCCCTGAGAAGCGGATACCCAGCGGCCGTCGATGAATAGGTCTTTCTGCATCGGGCGCATCCACGAGATAAAGTGATCGATTTCAAGCGACGCAACTGAGATGTCAAATGTCGGAGAGCGGTATCGATTGATACCGCCCCGAACAATTTTGGATCAGTGCTCAGCCAACCTTCGCGCCGATGTGCGCGTAGGCCACCATCTCGACGATGCATCCGGGAACCAAGAGCTCGGAGATGACGACGGTTGCACGGTTCGGATACGGCTTATTGAAGTACTCGGCGTAAACCTCATTCATGCCCTTAGCATCCTTGCGATCGGTCAGGTAAATGAGAACCTGTGCCACGTCATCCATTGTGCCGCCGGCAGCCTCAACGCAGTGTTTGAGATTTTCCAGGGTCTGCCTCGTCTGCGATTTGATGTCTCCGGTATCCATGGATCCATCGGGCCGCACCGCGATCAGTGCAGCGTAGAATACGCCATTCGACGTGACCGCCCATTCCAGCGGTGCATCAATGGGGACGAGATTTGTTTTAACAGCGGTTTTCATTTTGACGTTCCATAACGTTTTTGTGATGTGAGTGAGCTGCGGCGAGTCGAAATGGTCGCCGCAGCTGCGCTGGTGATCTGGCCAGCGAATTAGTTCGCTGATTTGGCGGCTTTCAGTGCGGAAACATACTCATCCGCCTGAGGAATCTCGGCGAGAATCCCGGGCCAGGCCTTGCTCGTAGCTTCGCGGAAGGATGTTGGATCCGGCGTTACTATTTTAATGCCGGCAGCCTTCATGTCTTCGATGCCTGCAGCCATCAAACGGTGCTGTTCATTTGCTGCGAACAATGCCGATTCCTTTCCGACTTCCAGGACGATTTTCTTGATGTCTTCCGGGAATGAGTCGAACTTGGCTTTTGACATGATGAACAGTGACGGAAGCTGGTGAATGCCGGTCTGCGAGAAGTGGGAGATCGCCTTAGTGAACTGACCGGAAATGACCAGATCCGGGCTGAGATCGGTCGCGTCCACGACGCGGGTCTGCAGAGCCATGAACAATTCGCCGAACGGGATCGGCGTCGGCTGGCTGCCGAACGCATTGAACGTGGCGATGTAGCCCGGCGACTGCATGACGCGAACCTTCAATCCGCGCAGGTCGGTTGCCGTTTCGATTGCCTTGTTCGCCGGAAGGCCTCTGCTGAAAACTCCGGCCCAGCCAAGTCCGATCATGTTGTGTTTAGGAAGTAGATCCAGCAGTTTCGCGCCGAAGTCGGTGCGGAGTGCCTTCATCGCCTGCTCTTCACTGTCGAACAGGTAGGGGAGCGAGAGGAGCTTGTATTCGGGCACCGTCGCCTCAAGGGAGGGTTGTCCGATGATGAATGCATCGACGGTGCCGCTCATCCCGCCCTGCACCAGACGAAGTTCACCGCCGAGACCGCCAGCGGGGAATATATTGACTTTGAACGCGCCGTTCGTGCGGCTCGCCATTTCTTTCGCAAAATGCTGTGCGCCCGCTTGATATGAACTCTTGTCGCTGAGGACGTGACCTATATTCACTTGATAGGTTTGCGCGAATGCCTGACCTGACAGCATCAACGCCGTCACGGTGCCCAAAGCGATACGATTAAAAATCCCCATTATCAGTCTCCTACATGCTGCCCAAACGGCGGTCTTCTGAACTGTGAAATCCGGCGCATTCTTCCATTGCTGGCGATTGGTGTTATCGGATCAGTACGGTGGATATCGCCGGGACGTACGAAATGATCATCAGGTCGATGATGAGAACCGTGAGAAAGCCCAGCAGCGGTGCGATCATCACTTCGATCTTCAAGCCGGAAATCTGCGACGCGACAAAGAGGTTCACGCCGACCGGCGGCGTGACCATGCCGAGTGCCAGATTGACGATGATTACAGCGCCGAAATGGATCGGATCGATGCCAAGCGATACGGCCATTGGAGTAAGGATTGGCGTCACGACGACGATTGCGGCCAACGTCTCGACGAACATGCCGATGACCAACAGCAGCAGGTTGGCGATCAACATGAATACGATTGGGTTTTCAGAGAGCGAACGAATACCAGCGGCGAGCGTCTGAGGAACCTGATTGATAGCCAGCGCATAGGCGAGAACGGATGCAAATGCGACGATGATCATGACAATTGCGGCGGTTAATCCGCTGATAAAAAAGATCTGCGGTAGATCTCGCAGCTTTACTTCCTTGTAAACGCATATCCCGAGAAACATGGCATAGGCGACTGCTGCAACGGCTGCTTCCGTGGGCGTAACAACGCCTCCATAAATGCCGCCGAGTACAATGATCGGCATCAGGAGCGACAGAGCAGCGCGCTTTAGGGCAAGTAGAACGCCTCTTGCCCAGGCGCCAATGCTTATTCTCTCGACGATGCCGTAGCCGCGGTACCACGACACCACGGTGACGTAGCCGATGAGTGAAAAACCGATAAGCAGGCCAGGCAAGATGCCGGCAATGAAAAGATCAGCTATCGAGACATTGGCCACCACCGCGTAAACGATCATCGGGATCGACGGCGGGATGATCGCGCCGAGTTCGGCTGCAGAGGCTATCGTCGCGGCTGCGAATGGCCGAGGATATTTGCTGCGCGACATCGCCGGAATGAGCGTAGTGCCAACGGCCGCGGTGGTCGCTGAAGAAGAGCCCGACATGGTGGCAAACATCATCGACGTTACGATGGATGCGCTGGCCAATCCTCCGCGCATCCAGCAGGTGAGGGCGACGGCAAGATCGACGAGGCGTCTGGCAATTCCACCCGCCTGCATCATCCGTCCAGCGAGGATGAAAAACGGAATGGCCATGAGGGGGAAAGAGTCGAGAGATTCAAAAACGATCTGGGGAATAATAACGAGCGATATGCCACTGTTAATAATCGCCGGTATCGGGGCCAATCCGAGTGCGACGGCGATCGGAACGCCGATACCGAACAGGGCAAAGAGCAGGGGGATCATGGAAATCATTAGTCTGCTCCGGAACCTGTTTCATCGCCAGTGGGGCGCTGATACGAGCGGCCAAACATCCCCCTTTCAGCGAGAAGGGCGATCGTGTTGAGTGCCATAACCGTGGCTCCGACGGGCATCGCTAGGTAGATGTAAGCCTTGGGAATTTGGAGAACCGGGCTTTTTTCGATCCATCCAAATTTCATCGCATCGAAGCCAACCTTTACGAGCAGGGCGTAAAAGCCGATGCAGACCAGGGCAACCAGGGCATCCGCTACCCTGTGAAGCTTGGCGGGAACGCGAGCAATAAGGATCGTAAGTGAGATGAGCTGCGCCTGACGGCAGCCATATCCGGCGCCGAGAAATATGAGCCAGATCATAAAATAGCGGCTGAGTTCTTCGCTCCAAGGGACGGATAGATTGATGCCGAATACATCGAGTACCAGGCGCACCAAAACCTGCATAAGAGAGCAGATGAACATTCCCGCAAGGAGCGTCGCGATTGCGTAGTAGATGGTTCTGTTGATGGCGTCCACCAACCAGTAAAACGGTCGAGAATAGGGGAATGTTGTCGGCGCTGACGAGGTGCTGACGGAAGAGTTGTCTCGGCTCATCATGAGGCCTGCTTGGAGTTGTGTCAGTGGTTCGCGTGATGCGCGTATCTTGATCATCAACGATGATGATGTAAGGTGAATGCGCTGTCAACGGCGTCGAATTGGGCGGGTTGCACAAGAATTGGGAGAATTGCCGTCAATTAATCATGGCTCTATCAGAGCCAAGGCTTTGAACTTGCGCCGTGATCAGCACAAACTCGGCAATATCGCACCGCACGGGTTCAACAGCGCTTCGCATGCGAGGGCGATGCAGGACGATAGGGGCGTGCTATGTCCAGGGGCGCTTGAGGTATCCGACGAGGACACACAATTATGGGGAAGCCAAGGAAACGATGAGGCCGAAGGGAATGAAGGCGTCCGGTATCGTTGTCTTCGAACAACATCGCGGAGCGGCAGCCGATCTCGTTGCACTTGAATTGCTGCAGGAAAGCGATGGGCCAATAGGTAATAACCGCTTGGTGATTGCTCTTCAGCGGGCCGGGATAGAAGTGGCAGAAGCGACTGCAGGTCGGGTGCTCCGTCGACTTGTCTCTCAGGGACTGGCAAAGACGCTGGGAAAGCGCGGACGAGTGCTCACGTCAGCGGGGCGCGCGAAGCTGGTCAGCTTGCAAAACGATTTGGCGCGACAACAGCGCTCTGCGCGGCTGGTCGATGTCGCCAGCATTGCCGACGTCGAATCGCTGCGGGACATGCTCATCGTGCGCCGGGCGATTGAGCCTGAGGCGGCAAGGTTGGCTGCCCAGCGGGCGACCGATGAGGACATTCGCATCCTAGAGGACTTCACGCGCGCGCACTGTGCTGCGCCGACGGATGGTGGCAATCGCGTGGAGCCAGCGGTGTCCTTCCATATGCAGCTCATTCGCTCGTCGCACCATAAGCTCCTCATTGAAATTGGCCTGCTTACGCTGGAGCAGAACGATACATTTCTCCTTGATCGGATTTCTCACGATCCGGCAATCGCGCGCCGCCCAAAGGCGGAGACAGAAAAGGATGCAAAAGCATTCGAGGAGGACCATGAAATCATTGTCGCGGCTATAAAGCGTCGAGATCCAGATACTGCCGAGCAGAGGATGCGTCTTCACATCGATAGACTGCTCTCGAGAACGCTGGCCTACATATCGAACATCAACAGTAAGCCGTCGCGGACCCGCTCGAAGCGATAGGGTGGCCACGCGGACGAACGCAAGCGCGGACTTGGTCTTTTGCCTTGCGTCCTGGCCGCGTCGATGCGGCAAGGTAACGGCCGGTCGGCCGGTTGCATTCAGGCGCCGTGCAGATCGTGGCTCTCAAATCGCGTGATGTCGTGACAAGAATCATCGGTCTTGCTGCTGCCCGTCGGTCGGGACCGCGCTTGGCTTTCGCTGGACTGGAGCAGGTGCTGCCGGTCCTTCAGCGTTCTTTTTCGTGGTCTCTTGCGCGCTAGCCCGACGCGGCTGGTCAGCTTGACAATACGAGACCACCGCTCCTAAATGCCCGCGTCTCGTGACCACTCGTCACGAAATGTGGGGCCGTAGCTCAGATGGGAGAGCGCTGCAATCGCACTGCAGAGGTCAGGGGTTCGATTCCCCTCGGCTCCACCA
>JAEZBU010000155.1 GCA_023426855.1 Pseudomonadota bacterium
AGGCGCGTGTGATCGACATCCTGCTGGGTGTGGGTATCGGTAAGATCATGATAGGGCAGACCGGTGATGGCGAGCACTGGCGCGCGGTCCGCCTTGGCATCGTAGAGGCCATTGAGGAGATGGATGCCGCCGGGGCCGGTCGTGGCCAGGCAGCAGCCGAGCTTTCCGGTCCACTTGGCATACCCGCACGCCATCAGCGCGGCCGATTCCTCGTGGCGGACCTGCACGAAGCGGACCTGATCCTTGCGCGTGCGGATCGCCTCCATGATCCCGTTGATGCCGTCACCGGGCATCCCGAAGATGACGTCCACGCCCCAAGCCTTGAGCGTTTCTATGAGGACATCCGAAGCATTGCGGGGCATTGGTGGTCCTCCACCTTAGAGGATGGGTTTGCCGCCGGTGACGGCGATGGTGGCGCCGGAGACGTAGCTCGAGAGAGGATCGGCGAGCATGACGAATGCCGTCGCGAGCTCCGCCGGTTGGCCGGGCCGCTTCATGGGCACCTGCTTTCCGAAGTTGGACACCGACTCTTCCGGCAGCGTCGATGGGATGAGCGGCGTCCAGATCGGACCGGGCGCCACGGCATTGGCGCGGATGCCCTTCTCCGCCAACAACTGCGCAAGGCCGGCCGTGTAGTTCTGAATGGCGCCTTTGGTGGTGGCGTAGGCGAGCAGGGTCGGATTTGGTGTGTCGGAATTGATCGAAGCCGTGTTGATGATGGCGCTGCCGGGCTGCATATGCGCGACTGCGGCTTTTGTCAGATAGAACATGGCGTGGATGTTGACCCTGAAGGTGAGTTCCCACTCCTCATCGGAAATATCGCCGATCTGCTTGAAGCTCGCTTGATGGGCCGCGTTATTCACGAGGATGTCGATGCCGCCCAGCTCGGACACCGCTTTCTCGATGATCGTCCGGCAATGCGCGGCATTCTGAATATCGCCCGGCACCAACAGCGCCTTTTGACCGGCGGCTTCGACCAGCTTTTTCGTTTCCTCGGCATCCTCGTGCTCTTCCAGATAGGAAATGAGCACGTCCGCACCTTCGCGCGCATAGGCAATGGCGACGGCGCGGCCGATCCCACTATCGGCGCCGGTGATCACCGCCTTCTTGCCGTTGAGGCGTCCGGAGCCCTTGTAACTCTCCTCGCCATGATCCGGGACCGGCTTCATCTTGGCCGTAAGACCGGGCATCGGCTGCTTCTGTTTCGGAAACGGTGGTTGCGGATGCTGTGATGAGGTCACGGGATGGCTCGCAGGTTCGGATTGGGGCGGGCGCGGCGCCGTGGGGGCACTTTGCGCTTCATGTTCCAACACGGCGATGTGCTTGAGGTTCCCGTCCAAATCGTTCGGCATCGCTCTTGCACGCACGATCCGGACGGCTATGGCTCAGACAGCATCCTGATCAGACTGGAAAAAGCCTTGGCAGAACGCACCGGCAGCGCTGATCTTTCCCTCCATGGCGGGTGCGTGCTGGCCTGCCTCGGACAGCATATGTCCGTGCTCGGCGCCGTCATTGTCGAGGTCATCCACCCATCATTACGGCCGCGATGAAGTCCTGCGGCGCCTTTCGCACCCGTTCTGGTTCCAGTCCTTCGGTGCGGTCATGGGCATGGATTGGCACTCATCCGGCATCACCACGAGCGTCATCGGCGCCCTCAAGCGCGGGCTCGCTCCTCTCAGCGGTGAACTCGGCATCCAATGTGTGCGGCGGCCGCGGCAGGCATTCGCGCCGCACGCCCGATGAGCTCAACGCGCTCGGAGACCGATCGGCTTCGATGCAATTGCGCTGACCCGCGCCAGCCGTCTGGTCGCCAAAGTCGACAGCGCCGCAGTGCAGGATGGGTTTGACCTTTATCTGCACGGCCTCTTCGTGACCGATGAGGGCAAATGGACGGCTGTCCAGCAGGGCATGAACGAAGACACGCGGCAGGCACGCCGCTACCACTGGCATTCGGGCGACGTCACCGACTTTGTCGACGCGCCGCACAGCGCCATCCAAGGACCGTGCCAGGGCGACATCTTCAATCTGACCGACAAGCGTGCCGCTGCTTCGCGATCGGCGCAACTCGATCTGCTGGCGATCCTCGGTCCCGGCCGCATCGTTGGCGAGCTTGCCGCGATCTTTGCGAGCGCTCCTTCTCAGATGACGCTGCCGTATCTTATCATGCCGGCGCACCATGATGTGCGTTCCAGCGATGGCTTCACGCGCCGGCTGCACGGAACGCTCGCGGCCCCGGCGATTTTTCCGAACTGCTGCTTACGCCCGGCGTCGGCGCGCGAACCGTGCAGTCCCTGGCCATGGTGGCGGAGGTCGTCCATGGCACGCCTTACCGCTTCCAGGACCTGGCGCGATTTTCCCTGGCGCATGGCGACAAGGACCGGCATCCCCACCCGGTGCCGATCAGCGACGAGACCATCCGGGTTCTGAAATCGACCGTTAAACATGCACGGCTGGGCCAGACGGAAGAACCCGCCGTGTTCAAACGGCTGGATGTCCGAGCGCGGCCCCTCAAGCGCACGGCAAACGACCCATCGCTCGTGGCCTTCATCGCCGGCGAACGCGAGCATTCGCCGTCGCGATATGGCCGCTCCGCTTTCGGCTGGGAAAAAGATGTCGTCAGGCGTGGCAGGGCTGGGTGAGATGCAGCCCGCATCCACCAAAGGTTTTCCATCACCTACGTGCCGACCTCGGAACGAGCTGCGGAACCCGAGATCCATGGATCCGTTCGACCCGGAACAGCTATTGTCGATGACGACGATGCACATTAAAGCGCAAAGGCGGGCAAATACTTTTCAAGGGTTGCGCATCCCGCTCGACCTTGAGCCGATGGAAGCGCGCTCGGTTGCAGAACTGCCCGAGGCCACCGGCTGGCAATTCGAACCGAAGTGGGACGGCTTCCGCTGCCTCGCGTTCCGTGCCGAACACGACGTCGAAATGACTGCTAAGTCGGGGAAGTCACTCTCGCGCTTCTTTCCTGAAGTACTCGACAACCTTCGCGCCGTTCCAGAGCAGCATTTCGTCCTCGACTGCGAATTGGTGATCGATATCTGTGGGAGGCCATCATTCGATGCGCTGCAGATGCGCCTGCATCCGGCCGAGACCCGCATTCACAAGCTGGCGGTTGAAACGCCGGCTCGTTTGATCGCTTTCGATTGCCTGCAACGAGAGCTCAACACGTCTCTTCTGGATAAACCTTTCGAGCAGCGCAGGCTCGCGCTCGAAAGGTTCCTGGCCCAGCCGTCGTCAGATATAGCTCTCACCGAATACACGCGCGATCTGCGCAAGGCCGCACGATGGCTGAAGCATCCCGAGACGGCGTATGACGGTGTCGTCGCCAAACGTCTCGACCTGCCTTATCGGTACGGCGAGCGTGCCATGCTGAAAGTGAAGCACAAGAGAACCGCCGATTGCGTCGTTGGCGGCTTCCGGTACGCCAGCGCGGGAAAGATTGTCGGCTCACTCCTGCTTGGTCTTTATGATGATGCCGGACTGCTGCATCACGTCGGCTTCACGTCCAGTCTTTCAGCCATGGACAAACTAGCTCTCTCCACGCGACTGGAAGCGCTCATCGAGCCTCCTGGCTTCACGGGCGATGCGCCAGGAGGCCCGAGCCGCTGGAGCACACAGCGTTCGGCTCAGTGGCAGCCCTTGCGCCCGGTGCTGGTGGTCGAAGTCAGCTTCGATCACGTGACCGGCTACCGCTTTCGGCACGGCACTGCATTCCTGCGATGGCGGCCGGATAAATCTCCTCGTCAATGTACGTTTGCGCAGCTACGCGGAAATGCGCCGAAGCGCCCCCGGTCAACGCGGCCGATGCGGTCGTAGTAGTTCATTGGTCTCCATTACCGGTCGCGCGCTGAGGGGCGCAACAATCGGATATCTTCGCAAGCCGGATGATGCTGCAGAACGTCGTCTGCATGCACGGGCTGGCTGCCGAATTCTTCTATGACAGCGACAAGGTCACGCCTAACCATGCGATGCCGCCCCTGAGTGTGCATTCGCTAACGCCCGCTTGCGCCATGGCTCAGGAACTTCTGGATCGCCGGTTGGAGGGGACGCTCGCCCTCATAATAGCCACGCCAGGGCTTCCTCTTCGATAGAAGTGGCGCAGCCGTCTTCATCGTGAAGCGCATGGGATCCAGGCCTGAGCGAACCTGGCTCCAGTCCAGCGGCATGGAGACGGGCGCGCCGGGCCGCATGCGCGGTGAGAGCGGAGCAACAGCCGTCGACATGCGATCGTTGCGCAGATAGTCGAGGAAAATCCTCCCGGTCCGCTTCTTCTTCGCCATGTTGATGAGATACCGATCGGGGCTGTCATCGGCCATGGCCGCGCAGACCGCCTGCGCAAATGCCTTGGCCTCATCCCAGCCGAGCGTGTCCTTCTCTGTGACTTTCAGCGGCGTCACCACATGCAATCCCTTGCCGCCCGTCGTCTTACAGAAGGCGACCAGGCCTACCTGTTCGAGACGCTCGCGCATCTCCTTGGCCGCTGCGATCACATCGCCAAATGGCACCTCTGGTGCGGGGTCGAGGTCGAAGACCAGACGGCCCGGCCGTGCCGGATGGTTCGGTTCGTTGTTCCAAGGATGGAATTCGAGCGCGGCTATCTGTGCTGCCGCAATGAGCCCTTCGACGCGGTCGATCTGGATGTAGGGTTTCCGATCGCCCGAGACCGTCACTTGCGAGAGCAGGTTCGACATCCCTTGCATGGCGTGCCGTTGGAAGAACCGTTCTGCATGGATGCCGTCGGGAGCGCGGATGATGGAGCACGGCCTGCCCTTGATGTGTTCCAGCATCCACGCGCCGACGCTCTCGAGATAGCGTGCCAGGTCGATCTTCGTATAGGGCCCCTGCCCGGCTTCCGACGGCCAAAGCACCTTGTCGGGCTTCGAGATCACCACGCCGCTAACGACGGACGATCCGGCTTTTCCAGTTAATCTTCGTGACTTGGTTGGCACAGGCTGCGCGACGTCCGTCTCTTCGAGTGGTACCGCCCGCTCGGCTTTGACCTCCTTGGCCGGCTTGTCTTCGCGCAGCCCTTTGAACGCCGCCTGCCTCACCATGCCATCGCCGGTAAAGCCAGCGAACTCGATTTCGGCGACTAGGTCCGGCTTCACCCATGTCCAATCCGAT
>JAEZBU010000197.1 GCA_023426855.1 Pseudomonadota bacterium
TCTCAGCAACCTCGGTGATCCAGGCGCTTTCCTCAACCAGATGATGCTCATCCCATTCGCCTTCCATCGTCACGGTGGCCACCACGTTGTGGCTGCCCGTGAGCGCGCGATAGTCGGCAGGCATGAAATTCTTTTTGATCGAGCTGTAATCGCCGTAGCGAAATGGGATCAATTCGTGCGGGGAAAGCCACGGATGACGGCCAAGGCTTAGATCCCAGTAGTGATGATGGGCGTCGATGATCGGCAGTTCACGATCGGTCACGGCGCAACTCCATGGGATGGAAGAACGGGCGGGCCTGCAAGACCCGCCCTCGGCTCGTGAGATCAGTTCTTGGCCAGGCCAAGTTCCTTGAGCAATTGGCCAGCCGTATTGGTGAACTCGGTGGCGGCCTTCTTGAACTCCTCGGACGTTTCCCACATCGGCGTGATGCCGCGGTCCATCATCATCTTGCGCGTGTCGGGATTGGCATGCGCCTTCTGGGCGGCCGCAACCAGCTTGCTGCGGACGTCATCCGGAATGCCTTTCGGCAGCACCAGCGAGAACCAGTTCAGGTAGGTCCAGTCCAGGCCGGTGGCTTCCTTCAACGTCGGTGCATCCGGGAAGCTGCTCAGTCGTTCCGGCGACATGATCGCCAGAACCTTCACCTTGCCGCCATCGGACAGCGCCTTGGCCTCGATTGGAGATACGGTGAGAAATGACAGGCCACCTGCGGCCAGTTCATTCAGCGCCGGCGCACCACCCTGGCTCGGCACGAACTTCACGTGATCGGCTGGCATGCCGATGGCTTTGTTCAGACCGGCAACCGCGAGGTGCCAAGCGCCGCCCATGCCGGTGCCGGAGTTCGACAGCTCGCCTTTCTGAGACGCCTTGATGGCGGCGATGACGTCCTTGGCATCCTTGTAGGGACCATCCGCCCTCACGGTGATGCCCGACGGGATCGTGGACACGCGCGACACGAGGTCGAACGAGTCCGGTGAAATATCGCCCATGCCGAGAGCTTTGTAGGTCGCGATCTCGGCGGTGGCGAACCCGATAGTGTAGCCGTCCGGCGTCGCGTGGGCGATTGCGGTGTGGCCAGTGATACCACTTCCGCCGGTGCGATTTACGATGTTAACCGGCTGGCCGAGCTCACGTTCGAGGCTGGCTGCCAGCATGCGTGCGACGGTGTCGCTACCGCCGCCCGCCGCCCATGGCACGATCATCTGGATCGGCCGGTCGGGGTACTGGGCAAGCGTCGGCCCTGCGGTCAGAGCGGTGACGGACAGGGCAGCAGCGGCGCTTATCAGTAGACGTCTTGTCAGCATATCGAGACCTTCCCTTGTGTTTCCTCGTTGGTTTCGTTGGCGCTGGTTTTGCGCCGGATTGGCTGTCAAAAGGGCTTTGAGAGCGCTTTCAACAACCATCGCGATTGGCCGCGAGAAGCGGCGGTCTTGCTTGTCTGTGGCGCTTCAGGCGGCGGCCTGACGCGCCTCGGTCAAGGCTTCGTTGATCAGCCGTGCACGGTCGGCCGCGGACTGTGCCGGTACCGCGGACGCCATGGAGGCCGCGATCAGCATGGCGTTACGGGTGGCGCCGGGGTGAGCGACGCCCTTGCCGGCGATATCGTAAGCGGTGCCGTGCGCCGGCGTGCAGACCGGGAACGGATAGCCGCCGACGAGTGTCACGCCCTCGTCGAATCCCATCATCTTCATCGCGATCTGACCTTGGTCGTGATACATGGTCTGGACCGCATCGAAGTCACCGCGCTTGGCGCGCAGGAAGACGGTGTCTGACGGGTAGGGGCCTTCGCAGATGATGCCCCGGGCCTTGGCTTCGGCGACGGCCGGCTCGATCTCATCAATCTCCTCGCGGCCGAAGTTTCCGCCATCGCCCGCATGCGGGTTCAGCCCGGCCACTGCGATGCGCGGATTGGCGATGCCGGCTGCGCGCATGCATGTGTCGGTGAGCGTTAGAGCTTTGACGACCGCTTCCTTCGTTATCAAAGGCGCCACGCCGGACAGCGGCACATGCGAGGTGACCCGCGCGTTCCACAGCTTGGGCAGTACGTTGAATTCGCGGCCATGCGCGCTCGCGCCAATGGTTTCGGTGATGACCGCGATCTCATCGTCGTAGCTCGGCAGCGCCTGGCGCATGGCGAACTTGTTGAATGGCGTGAACGTGACGGCACCCGCGCCGCCCTTGGCGGCCAGACGCAAGGCGCTGCGGAAATTGGCGAGCGCAAAGCGGCCGCCCACGGCCGTTGCGTCTCCAAGCTTCACCGCCGCCGGATCGAGGTGCTGCAAATCGACGAACAACGCGCCATCGGTGAGTTCCGCGGCGCTGCTGCCAGGTGTCCACACTGGAATGGATACTTTGACGCCGGCGACCTTCTCGCCTTCGGCCAGCATGCGGCGATCGCCGAATACGATGAAGTCGGCTGCCTCCCTGACCGCGCTGTCGGTCAGTATCTTCGCCGTCAGTTCCGGACTTACGCCAGCGGGGTCGCCCATGGCCAGGGCAACAACAGAACGCTCGGAGCGAGTGGCCAAAATATCCTCCCGACATAAACTTCTTGATTGCAGTGATGATTACCATGCGTCAGCCGTGACGCAACACCCTTGCGACGCAGGCGGTCCATCGCGCCGGCACGGTCATTCCATGACCGCGCTCCGGGGAAGCCGTGTTTTACAGCGGTACAGTGATCACGGCGCGCAGACCGCCCATCGAGCTTTCGCCGAGCGCGACGTCGCCGCCATGGCTGCGGGCGATATCGCGGGCGATCGCCAAGCCGAGGCCGGTATTGCCGGTATCCTGGTTGCGGGCGTGGTCCAGTCGATAGAACGGCCGAAACACGTTTTCGCGCTCGGACGCGGGAATGCCAGGACCGTCGTCGTCCACCTCGATGCGCAGCCACTCGCGTTCGGTGGCGGCGCGCATGACGATGCGATCACCAAAACGGGCGGCATTGCTGACCAGATTTGTAACGGCGCGCTTGAAGGCCTGACGCTTGAGCGGCAGCACCAGATTGCGGCGGCGCTTGCGAAATTTCAATTCGATCGACGTCCCGAACACCTGGGCGTCGTCATAAATCTCTTCCAACAGCTCGCGCAGGTCGGTCGGCTTGGCTTCCTCGCCGCCGTCGCCCTTCGCAAATGCGAGGTAATCCTCCAGCATGTGCTGCATTTCTTTGACGTCGGTCTGCAGCGCCCGAACCTCCGGCCCGTCGCCGAGCAGCGCGAGTTCGAGTTTGAAGCGCGTCAGGACGGTGCGCAGATCGTGGCTGACGCCGGCCAGCATGGTGGTGCGTTGGTCGACGTGATGCTGGATGCGATCGCGCATTTCGAGGAACGCTTGCGTGGCCTGACGAACCTCGCGGGCGCCGCGCGGGCGGATATCGTCGGGTACGGGACGACCCTTGCCGAA
>JAEZBU010000245.1 GCA_023426855.1 Pseudomonadota bacterium
GAGATACAGCACGCGCCGGCTCATGGCCGCCTCCGCAAAATCGTGGATCAAGAGTCGTCACTCAGGACTTGGGAATATCCGCCGCCAGCATCTCGCGCTGCTCGGGCATCACTTCGGGCTTTACGCCGAACCACAGTTCGAACCCACGGCCGGCCTGATACAGCAGCATGTCGAGACCGTCGGCTGTCTTGAAACCGAGACGGCGCGCCTGCGCCAGCAGACCGGTTTCCAGCGGCACATAGACGATATCTGACACCGCCGCACCGGACGCCAGCCCGGAAAGATCGATGTCGAGTGGTGCATTGCCCTTCATGCCGAGCGAGGTGGCATTGACCAACAGCGATGCGCCCTTCAGCAGCGTGTTGCGATCGCCCCAATGCCCCGGAATGATGCGCTCACCGAAGCGCGCGCGAAAAGCTTCCGCCTTATCGAACGAGCGATTGACCACGTGAATCTGCGTGAAACCGCGCTCCAGCAGCCCCCACACCACAGCGCGCCCGGCGCCGCCCGCGCCCAGCACCACCGCGTGACCGCCACGCTTGTCCCAACCCGGCGCCGACGCATCGAGCGCACCGACGAAGCCGACGACGTCGGTGTTGGTCGAGCGCAACACGCCGTCTTCCACCCACAGCGTATTCGATGCGCCGATCGCCTTGGCGCTCTCGTCGGGCTGCGAAAGGGCGAAGGCCGCCTCCTTGTGCGGAATGGTGATGTTGCAGCCGACGTAGCCGTGGCCCTTGAGGTCGGTCACGAACGCCTCGAACTTCTCCGGCGGCACCTCTTCGATGCGGTAGTCGCCATCTATACGATAGTGCTTCAACCACCAGCCGTGCAGCTTGGGCGAGCGCGACTGCTTGGCCGGCCAGCCGACCACGCAGGCGGCTTTTTTCGCAGTTGTGGTCATTATCCTAATTCCTGTTTGCGGCCATGAAGCTGTCGATGCTGACGGGCAGCTTTGTACGCGCCGACTCGCTGATGGCAAGTGTTGTCGCCAGCGTCCGCGCGCCATTGGCGCCGTTCAGCACCGGCTCCGCCTTGCCGCGGATCACGTCGACGAAATTGCGCATCTGCTCAACATAGGGATCGGCCGGGGTGTAGTGCAGACGTGTCATGGTCATCGGGAGCTGCCAGGTCTGCTTGCCGTCCTCATGACGGCGCAGCTCCAGGCTCGGCACCGTCAATGAACCCAGTGTGCCGGTGATGAAGAAACAGTTTTCCGGCTCGTGCGGATACCAGGGGTTTTCCTGCGAGGTCCATTCCCAGTTCCATGGGGCGGAGACAGCGTCGGAAACCGTCAACGTGCCGAGGGCCCCACTGGCGAACGTCAGAACGGCGGCCGCTGTATCCTCCACCGGATGCGGGCGCGCAGTCGACGCCGTCGCCGCCTGCACGGTGTCGATCTCGCCGCACAGCATGCGCAGGCAATCGATATCGTGGATGGCGTTGATCAGGACCGGACCGCCGCCCGGCTCCTTCCGCCACGTGATGTTGAAGTAGTCCGTCGGCTTATGGCTCAGCCACAGCCCGGCCACCGCGATCACCCGGCCGATGGCACCGGAGCGGATCACCTCGGCAGCTTTCTGCATAATCGGGTTGTGCCGGCGATGATGCCCGACCAGGATCGGCACACTGGCCTTCTCGGCGGCGGCGACAAGGCCGAGCGCCGCCGCAACGCTATCGGCGATCGGCTTCTCGACCAGCATCGGCGTTTTGCGCTCGACGCAAGATAAACCGACGCTGGCGTGATGCTGGTTCGGCGTGCCGATGATCACACCGTCCGGCTTCTCGCGATCAAGCAATTGTTGTTCGCTGGCATAGAACGGCACGCCGAGTTCACGGGCCAGCCCTTCCGCAGCCGGCGACGGGTCGGCGATAGCTGCCAGCACGTGGAGATCCGGATTGACGCGCATCGCCTGAATGTGTCTGAGTCCGATCTGCCCTGCGCCAACCAATGCAATACGAGCCGGTGCCATGGGTGCTCTCCTCAAGGCGTGAAATGAGCCGTGGACATGATCGTGGGATCGCGCGGCACGACCGGCGCGAACTGCATGCGCTCCAGCACGTCGCGGCGCACATCGACGCCGGGCGCGATCTCGGTCAACACCAGCCCGTCATCGCCGAGACGGAACACGGCGCGCTCGGTGACATAAACCACCTCCTGCGCGCGCTGGCGCGAGACTTTGCCGGAGAATGTGATCTGCTCAACCGTCCGCACCAGCTTCGGGATATCGCCGCTGCGCACGATCCTCAGCGCGCCGCCACCGAGTTCAAGCTCCGTCCCCTTGGTGTCAAAGGTGCCGCAGAACACCACTTTCCGTGCGTTCTGGGCAATATCTATGAAACCGCCCGGCCCGACCGTCGTGCCCGCCAGCTTGGAGACGTTGACGTTGCCGACAGCGTCGATCTCGCCGAAGCCGAGAAAGGCAATGTCGAGCCCGCCGCCCGAATAGAAATCGAACTGTGAGGGGCCGTCGATCATCGCCGTCGCGTTGCGGGCATAGCCGAACAGCGTGCCGACCAGAAGATCGCCGCCGTAAGTGCCGTGCTCGATCGTCTGATAGTAGCGGTCGAGATGCCCGCGCGCCGCGACCAGCTTGGCGACGCCGTCCGGAATGCCGAAACCATAGTTCAACACTGCGCCTTCACGCAGTTCTTCCGCCGCGCGCCGCGCAATCACCTGGCGCACATCGAACGGTTGCGCTGGCGTGGGCGGAACCGGCCCCTTGATCTCGCCCGACATGGTCGGGTCGTAGACGATGTCGTAGCTCATCGACTGGCCGGGATCGACCACCACCGCATCCACGATCGCGCCCGGAACACGCACGGACCGCGCCGGCAGTGCGCCGACTTCCACCGCTGTGCGCACCTGCACGATGACTTTGCCGCCGCAATTGTGCGCGGCCAGCGCCGCCGCATAAACATCGACGTTGGCTGGTTCCTGATCGAGGCTGACGTTGCCGTGCGCGTCGGCGAACGACCCGCGGATCAGCGCGACATTGACCGGAAATGGCTTGTAGCGCAGCAACTCACGCCCATCGATCTCCGCGACTTCGACGAGATCCGCCTTGGCCGCATTGTTCATGCGTCCGCCGCCATGCCGCGGATCAACGAACGTACCGAGACCGACATGCGTGAACAGCCCCGGACGTCCCGCGCCGATTTCGCGGAACAACTGCATGGTGACGCCACCGGGGAAGACGTAGGCCTCGATCTTGTCGTCGCGCGCCATCTGCTGCATGCGCGGCGACCACACCCAGTGACCGCCAATGACGCGTTTGACCATGCCCTCGTGCGCGAAGCAGTTCATGCCGCGCGTCTTGCGATCGCCGATGCCGAGCGCGTGCACGGCCGTGAGATTGCGCGGATGGCCGGTTTCCAGGAAGCGCTTTTCGACGGCGGCGAACAAGGCCGATGCCTCGACCAGGCCGCCCCCTCCTCCGATCAGCGCGACCGTGTCGCCATCCTTGATCAACTCAACAGCGGCAGCCGCGCTGGTGAACTTGTTGATGGGCATAGCGTTTCATCCCGATTTTCTTTGTTATTTAGGTGATACAGCGCATTTCGGCTGCATCATATGCAAATCTTTCAGCATGCCGCGTTTGGCCTATAGCCGCGGTTGCACTCAACCTTTCTTGAGAACGAGGGTCATGCCCACCAGGATCTCGGACGTGAACTTGATCTCGATGACCTGAAGCGCATCCTTCACGATCACGTCCATATGCGCACCAAGCTGCCCACCGGAGACCTCGACCCGAAAGCCGCGTTCCGAAATCGAGCCCTTCAGGTCACCCGTGATGTTATAGACGGTCTCGGCCCAGGTGCCGGAGAGCTTATCGCCGTCGGCGATGATGGTGCTTTTGATCTCGACCTTGCCGCTCGGCGAGGCGCAGCGGATGTTCTGGGAGACTTCGCGATCGGTGGCGCCGGCCAGGTAGGTGACCCGGCACTTGACCATCTCGTTCTTGCCTTCGCGGAAGCCGAGGCGACCCTCACCGCCCCACCAACCGATAACGGATTTGAAGGGCGCAGTATCAGCCGCGCGCGCAGGGACAACGCTCACGATGGTCGCGCACGCGAGCGCCGATACCAGGAAGAACAGCTTCGACACGGCGCGCAACCCCGGCTCGGATTCCCGGGAGACTTGATAGCATGGCCCTCGCAGGGTGGCAGTCAGCATCAGCGTTTCCGACACACTACGAGGGCTGTCTTCATGGGCGCGTGTTACTCCATCACATCAGCGTAGCGCGCGGCGCCATTCTTCAGCATCGAACGCGCGATCACCATGCGATGCACTTCCGAGGTGCCGTCGAAGATGCGGAACACGCGCGCGTCGCGGTAGAAGCGCTCGATCGGCAAGTCCTTGCAGAAGCCCATGCCGCCGAATACCTGAACGGCGCGGTCAACGACCCGACCCAGCGTCTCGGACGTGTAGGTCTTGACCATCGAGATCCGCTCACGCGGGTCGATGCCCTTGTCGATCTCGGACGCCGTCTGCAACACCATCAAACGCGCCGCGTTGATCTCCATGGCGCTGTCGGCCAGCATCTGCTGCACCATCTGGAATTCGCCGATCGACTTGCCGAACTGCTTGCGATCACGGGCGTACTCCGTCATCATCTTCAGCACACGCGTTGCCCGTCCAACGCAGCGCGCGCCGACAACGGTCAGGCGGATGCGGCCGAGGGTTTCCAGCGTCAACCGCAGGCCCTGGCCTTCCTCACCCAATAGGTGCTCCGGTCCGAGCTTGACGTTGTCGAAAAACAGCTCCGTGTGTGACGTACCTCTGAGACCCATCATCGGCTGGTCGCGGCCGATCGAAAAGCCCGGCATGCCCTTCTCGACGATGAACATCGAGATGCCGCGCGCACCGGCGGTCGGATCGGTCACGGTCGAGACCACGAAGAACTTGGCGTACAGGCCGTCGCTGATGAAATGCTTGTTGCCGTTGAGGATCCAGCCATCGCCGTCGCGCACCGCGCGGGTCTTGATGCCCGCCGCATCGGAACCTGCACCCGGCTCGGTGAAAGCCACGCCGTAAGACGTCTCGCCGCGCGTGGCCGGTATCAGCCAGCGCTTCTTCTGTTCCTCGGTACCGACCAGCAGCACCTCGTAGACGTTACCGAACGCACGGCGGATCAGGACGTCGGTGGTGTGGCCGAACTGCTCCTCGACGAGGCACATATCCACGGCCGACAGTCCGCCGCCGCCGTACTCGGCCGGAATGTTCAGAGCAAACAGGCCAAGCTCGCGCGACTTGTCGCCGATAGCCTTCGCGATCTCCGGCTCGAGATATCCCTTCGCCTCGACGTCGTCTTCGAGCGGGATGAGCTCAGTCGCGACAAATCGACGAACGGTCTCGATCAGGAGACGCTGCTCGTCGCTCAGTTCAAAATCCATTTCCCATGATCCTTTGCAGTCACTCAATAGACGCCGGGCGTGCCACCCCCGTCGACTGCGATGCTTGTGCCTTGAATATGGCGGGCGCGTTCGCTTGACAGAAACAGCGCCAGCTCGGCGACGTCTTCCGGCTTGCCCAGGCGGCGGAGGCCCTCCTTCTTAACAGCAAGCTCACGAACCTCCGCGGGCGAAATCTTCATGG
>JAEZBU010000292.1 GCA_023426855.1 Pseudomonadota bacterium
ATTATCGAGATCGCGCAGGTTTGCGAGATAGACCTCAATCAGCGGCATGGCCGTATCCCGGGTAAAAGGCCCGCTCCCTCGTCGACGCGCGGCCGATCAGGTCGCGCGTCGCAAATTAGCAGTCGTATCGTTATTCCGCGAGCTTGGCATATCTCGCGTTGACCCGGAAAGATGCGTGTCCACCATTTACTCGGCGGCTTCGCGCATCGGCAGCAGCGATGGCAGGCGTGCCAGGATCGCCTCGCGGCCACCCGGTGTGCGCCATTCGGCACGTGCGCCTGCATCGAGCGTGCGCAGCGGGTCGAAATAGAAGTACATCCGGTGCGGGTCGATCGACGGCGAACGATAGCCACTGATGCCGTATTTCACGCTGTGGAATTCATGGCTGTGTACGTCGCGCTTGCCGCCGCCGCCTGGCGCGTCGACGATGAACAGCGGCGTGTTGAAGCCGGCGGTGGCGCCGCGCACTTCGCGCTCCAGGGTCTGCATCTCGTGAACCGGCACGCGGAAGTGTTCGGTGCCCATCACCATGTCGCAGGAATAGACGTAGTAGGGCTGGATGTTGACCCGGCCGAGCTTGCGTGTCAGCTCGATCAGTGTTTTCGCGTCGTCGTTGACGCCGCGCAGCAGCACGGCCTGATTGCGCACGTGGATGCCTTCCGCGAACAGGCGGCGCATGGCGCTTTCGACCAGCGGCGTGACTTCGCGCGGATGGTTGAAGTGGGTGTGCACGAAGACGCTCTTGAACATGGAGCGGCCGCGCTGTGCCACTTCGACAATCGCCGAGAACCAGGGTTCGTCGGACAGAAACTTCATCGGCTGGACCGAGACCGATTTCGTCGCGAAGCGGATACGGCGTACATGCTCGATATCGAGCAGGGCATTGCCGATGGCCTTGATGTTCTGGGCCTTCAGACGGGCGATGTCTCCACCTGAAACAACCACGTCCTCGATGGTCGGATTGGCACGGATGTAGTCGAGCGCGGCGCCCCAGCCGCTGGCGCTGGTGACGTTATCCTTCTGCAGCGAAGGTGTGGCGGCGCCGACTGCGTAGCTGCGGGTGCAGTACTGGCAGTAAACGGGGCATACGGAGGTGACCAGGAACAGCACCTTGTCGGGATAGCGGTGCACCAGGTTCGGTGCCGGCGAGGTGTTGCGCTCGCCCAGCGAGTCCACCGACATGCAGGGGTGATCATCTTCCTGCTCCGACAGCATCGGCAGGAACTGACGACGGATCGGATCGGTGTCCGCATTCTTCCAATCGATCAGGTCGAGCATGTACGGATTGAGCCGGATCGACATGCCGACCTTCTGCAGGCCCTGACGGATTTCGCTAACCACCGTCGGATTGGCGACACCGCTGATCAGCGCCTCGAGCTGCTCGATGCGCGTCACCGAATTGCGGTCTTGCCAGTTGTGGTCGAGAAATTCGGATCTCGCTTTTGAACTATAGAGGCCACTCGAATTATCGAAGCCAAGTACGTCAGCGAAGGACATTGGTGCAACTCCGTACCAATAACGAACAGTTGCGCCCTACCTCGCAATTCGCGGACCGTGTTCCATTCCAGCGGGGGCGAATGGGAAATCACGGTTAAAAAAGAGTAAAAATCGCGCAAGCAAAGCGTGGCACGAACTTTGCGCTTGGCGGTCTGCCTGGGAGCAGGCGGTCGAGTCAGGTGAGTGTTATGCGTCCAATTATAGATGGTGAAATCGCCGGATCCACATTGCTGGATACCAAAGCGGTCCCCGCCAGCAGTTCATTTTCAAACGCAGAAGGCGGCGTCCACGCTTATGTTCCGACCGCGCGGGAAGGCTATCCATTTGGCCGATCCACGATCGAAGGCGGTCTTATCGACCGGCTGCGGTCGCTCAAGAGCAGCCCGACGCTCCTGCACGAGATTTTCGAGCTGCAGGCCGATATCGAGCCGTCCGCACCGGCGCTGGAATGCGGCGATCACTGCCTGACCTATGGTGAACTGGACGCCGAAGCCAACCGGATGGCGCGGTATTTCCGCAGCCTGGGTGTGGCTCGCGGCAGCTATGTCGGCATTTCTCTGGATCGGTCGGAATGGCCGATCATCGCGATCCTGGCAGTGCTGAAAGCAGGCGGTACTTATGTCCCGATCGAGCCGGCGCTGCCCAACGACCGCATGCGCTACATCGCGGAAGCCGCCGAAATGTCCGTTATCGTGACGGATGCCGTTTATGAGACGCGCCTGTCCGAGATCAGTACGGCGAAGCTCGCCATCGTCGAGAAGTACCGCGGCATCGCGAGCGCCTTCGACAACACGCGGCTTTCCCGTTCGGAGACACAACTGCGTCCCGAAGACGTCTGCTATGTCCTGTTTACGTCCGGCACCACGGGGCGGCCCAAGGGCGTCGTCACCGAGCACCGCAACGTCGTGCACTTCGTCGGCGCGTTCAATGAGGTCTGCAACACGACGGCGGCCGACCGCATCCTGCAGGGCTTTTCGCTCGGCTTCGACGGTTCGGTCGAGGAAATGTGGATGGCGTTTTCGAACGGCGCCACGCTGATCTGCGGCGACAAGGCAACCCCGAAGTTCGGCGCCGACTTCACGGCTTTTCTCAATGAACGCAAGATCTCGTTCCTGTCGACCGTGCCGACGCTGCTGTCGACGCTGACCAGCGATGTGCCGTCGCTGCGCCAGCTCATCGTCAGCGGCGAGGCGTGCCATATCGATCTCGTCAATCGCTGGGCGCGTCCCGGATTGATCATGCGCAACGTCTACGGCCCAACCGAGGCGACTGTGAACACGACAGCGTGCGTGCTGGAGAAGGGCAAGGCGGTCACCATTGGGCAGCCTTTGCGCGGCTATGACATCTACATTCTGGACGCGGAGCTGCGCCCGGTGCCGCGCGGCGAGAAGGGCGAGCTGTATATCGGCGGTCCGGGGCTGTCGCGCGGCTACCTGCACCAGCCGGATCTGACCGCGAAAACCTATATCGACTGGGTGCCGCCGACGGATTGCGCCGCGCCGGGTTCCGAGCCTCCGAAGGCCCGCCGCCTCTACAAGGCCGGCGACTTGGTGCGCTGGAACGAAGATGACGAGTTGGAATTCTTCGGCCGCATCGACAGCCAGGTGAAACTGCGCGGGTATCGGGTCGAGCTGTCCGAGATCGAGGCGGTACTGATCGAACAGCCTGAGATCAGCACGGCCAACGTGCGCATCTACGAGAAGGACGGCATGCAGAGCCTGGCCGCCTGCATTCTGCTGGCCGATGGCGTCGCGACGCTCGATCGCAATCATATCCTCGCTGTGCTGCGCGACCGACTGCCGGTTTATATGGTGCCGGCCTATCTCGACGTGCTCGACGCTTTCCCGATGCTGGCCAGCGGCAAGGTCGACCGTTCGCGGCTGCCGGCGCCGGTGCAGGCGCTGGTCGTCGAGGATGACGGCGACGTCGAGATGTCGGCACTGGAAACCCGCATCGCTGAGGTCTGGGCCAAGCAGCTCAGTGTGCCGAAGGTTGGTCCGGAGCAGGATTTCTTTACCGATCTCGGAGGCCACTCGCTCGTTGCGGCACAGCTTGCGACGGCGCTGCGCACCGCTTTGGGGCATAGCGTGCCGGTGCGTGACATCTATGCGCATCCGACCGTCCGTCAATTGGCAGCTTACGTCGAGACGCTGACCACCAAAACCGCGGAGGCGACCTCGGGCAATGCCTGGGCGCGCGCGGCCGCTCTGGCCTCGGCCAAGAATGCAACGCCCGTGCGCCCGTGGACGACTGTCTTCTTTCAGGTCGTCTATCAGCTCTCGATCGTCCCAATCCTGTCGCTGCCGCTGCTTTATATCCTGCCGTACGGCATTGACGTGCTGCAGAAGCGCGCCTCGGTGACCGATCTGGCTATAATAGCGCTCGGCGTCGGAGTGGCGACCTGGGCGGCGCTGCTGGTTCTGGCCATCGTAGCCAAGTGGGTGCTGATCGGGCGTTACAAGCCGGGCCGCTATCCGATGTGGGGCAGCCTGTACATCCGCTGGTGGATTGCCTCGCGTCTGCAGCATCTGAGCGGCATCACGGCGTTCAACGGCACGGCGCTGGCGCCCTTCATCTGGCGCGCCATGGGCGCCAAGGTCGGCCACCGCGCTCTGCTCAACCCCAGCCTCGTCTATGCCTGGGACTGCGTGCGCATCGGCAACGACGTCAGCATCGGCGTCGATACGCAGATGCCGGCGTTCCGTATCGAACAGGGTCATCTGGTGATCGGCAACGTGACCATCGGCGACCGCTGCTTCGTCGGCGCGCATTCCGTGCTCGGCCTGGACGTGACGATGCAGGATGACAGCCGGCTCGACGACCAGTCGCTGCTGCCGGATGGCAACGTGCTCAAGAGCGGCGTCGCCTATCGCGGATCGCCGGCGCAGCCTGCCGCCGTCGCGGTGCCGACCGGCACGCCTGTCCGCTACGGCCCGGTGCGGATGTTCTTCTATACCCTGACGCAACTCGTCGCCGGGCTTGCGATCGCGCTGCTGACGCTGGCGCCCGTCATGGCTGCTGGCGGATTGATCGCCGCCGTGGTCGTGAACTACCCCGCCAATGTTTCCGTGCCGGTGTTCTTCGCGCTGGTTCCGGCGACAATGCTGGTGTTCGCGTTGTGGTCGGCGCTGTGCAAGTCGCTGGTGCATCCCAACCCGCGCCCTGGCGTGTTCAAGGTCTACTCGTTCACCTATCTCCAGCACTGGCTGTCCAGCATCGTGATGCAGATCATCCAGGTCGTCGGCATGCCGATCTTCACGACGGTGTACCTGCCGAGCTGGATGCGGCTGCTGGGCGCCAAGCTCGGTCGTCACACGGAGATGTCGACCGTTTGGCGCGTCAATCCGGATATGCTGGTCGCTGGCGATGGCGTGTTCTTCGCCGATGGCTGCATGATGGGCGGTATGCGGACGCACATGGGCCGCTTCGAGGTTGCGGTCAACGAAATCGGCGATCGCTCGTTCGTCGGCAACAGCGCCATCCTGTCCACGGGTGTCAATCTCGGCAGCAACTGTTTGCTCGGCGTGCTGTCGGCTGCGCCGCAGTCGGCGACGGATATTCCCGACAACACGGACTGGCTGGGTTCGCCCGGCTTCCGCCTGCCGAACCGCCAGAAGGTCGAAGGGTTCGATCCCAAGCTGACCTATCGTCCGTCGGCGTGGCTCTATCTGCAGCGCGCGTTGATCGACGGCCTGCGCGTCGTTCTGCCGGGCTACGTGCTGGGCGGCATCGCGGTCGCCGCGCTGCTGGCCGTGATGTGGGCCTACGAGCAGTTCGGCATCTGGGGTGCGTTCACCGCAATTCCCGTGATGTCGTGGTTCGCGATCACGGCCTGCATCGGCACGGTGGTCGGCCTGAAGTGGCTGATCATGGGACGCTTCCATCCGGTCATCGTGCCGCTGTGGAGCCGCTATGTATGGTGGAACGAGCTGATCAACGGCATCTACGAAGCCCTGATGGCGCCGTTCGTCACCAACTTCTTCGGTACGCCGTTCGCGCCAGCTCTGATGCGGCTGCTGGGCTGCAAGATCGGGCGCTACTGCTACATGGAGACGGCGCTGTTCTCGGAGTTCGACCTGGTCAACGTGGGTGATCACGCCGTGCTCAACGCGGGCGTGGTCATGCAGAACCATCTGTTCGAGGACCGCGTGATGAAGTCGTCGAGCCTGACGGTGGGCGAGGGCTGCTCGGTCGGCAACATGAGCATCGTGCTGTACGACACCGTGATGGAGCCTGGCGCTGTGCTCGGTCCGCTGTCACTGCTGATGAAGGGCGAGACGATGCCCAAGGGCAGCCGCTGGCATGGCAGCCCGACGGTTGAGGTCTGAGATCGAATTGGGAAACGCACGCAGTCAGAATGGCAGGCGCGCGTTTTCCTTGACCTCCTTCATGACGAAGAAGGTTCTCGTCTGGCGGACGCCGGGTAGCGCGATGAGCTTTTGTCCGTGCAGCTTGTTGAAATCGGCCATATCGCGCACGAGGATCTTCAGCAGGTAGTCGAAATCGCCCGCCACCAGATTGCAGTCGAGAACGTCTTTCAGCGCCAGCACGGCTTTCTCGAATGCCGCGAAACTGTCCGCAGTCGAACGGTCGAGCACCACGCCGACCATGACCAGCGTGCCGAGGCCGACTGCTGCGGGCGCAATCTCGGCCCGGACACCCGTGATGAAGCCTTCCTCGAAAAGCCGCTGTGTACGGCGGTGGCAGGTGGCTGCGCTGACATTCACGCGGGTCGCCAGCTCGGCGTTGGTGAGGCGACCCTCAGCTTGCAGCGCGCGCAGGATCTTGATGTCGATACGATCCAGGACGGTTGCGGAAGAATCTTCCATTTTATTCTCATAGATGAGGCGGAATAGCATTATTTGGCGAGATTGCCGCTAATCATTGATAGGTTCAAGCCCAACTAAGAGAGCACATTCCGCGGCGGACCGCCTATCTTCCCTTCCATCAGATCGCCACGGAGATAGGCCGATGTCGCTTCTCGCAAAGTTTGAACGCTACCCGCTCACTTTCGGACCGACGCCGATAGAGCATTTGCCCCGGCTGTCTGAGGCGCTGGGCGGCAACGTGCAGATCTACGCCAAGCGCGACGACTGCAATTCCGGTCTCGCCATGGGTGGCAACAAGCTGCGCAAGCTCGAATACATCGTTCCCGACGCCATCGCGTCCGGTGCCGATACGCTGGTGTCGATCGGCGGCGTGCAGTCGAACCACACGCGCATGGTTGCTGCCACGGCCGCCAAACTGGGCATGAAGTGCGTGGTGATCCAGGAGAAGTGGGTGCCGCATTACGATGCCGTCTACGACCGCGTCGGCAATATTCTGATGACGCGGCTGATGGGAGCCGACAGCCGGCTGGTGGACGAGGGCTTCGACATTGGCATCCGCAAGAGCTGGGAAGACGCCATCCAATCCGTCAAGGATGCAGGCGGCAAGCCGTACCCCATTCCGGCTGGCGCTTCGGTGCACAAGTACGGTGCGCTCGGCTACGTCGGGTTCGCCGAGGAGGTGGCCAAGCAGGAAGCCGAACTCGGTTTCACCTTCGACTACATCATCGTC
This sequence comes from Pseudomonadota bacterium, assembly GCA_023426855.1. Lineage (GTDB taxonomy): Bacteria > Pseudomonadota > Alphaproteobacteria > Rhizobiales > Hyphomicrobiaceae > ZC4RG25. The sequence continues at coordinate 7,057 of JAEZBU010000292.1, forward strand.
TGCGTCGTCACCGGCTCCACGCAGGGCGGCATGATCGTCGGCTTTGCGGCGCAGAACCGTGCCGACCGGGTGATCGGCATCGATGCGTCGGCGACGCTCGCGCAGACCCGCGCGCAGGTTCGCCAGATCGTCGACAACACGGCAGAACTGGTCGGCCTCGGTCGCGCCATCCGCGACGATGAGATCGTCATCAATCCGGACTACGCCTATCCCGCCTATGGCGTCCCGTCGGAGGAGACCAACGATGCGATCCGGCTCGCGGCGCGCACGGAGGCGATGATCACCGACCCGGTCTACGAGGGAAAATCGATGCAGGGCATGATCGATCTAACCCGCAAGGGCTTCTTCCCTAAGGGCTCCAAGGTGCTCTATGCGCACTTAGGTGGTGCGCCGGCGCTCAATGGTTACAGCTACTATTACAAGGAAGGCTGAGTGCCAGCGCGCAAGGCCGTCTGACGGCGGCCCGCGGAAATATTGCAACACCTGATCCTGAGCAGACCGGCAGGCCAAATGATTGGTCTGCCGGTCTTTTTTGTGCGCGACGTTGTCGTCATCGTTGCGCCGATTTCTCGCGAAATCCTGGCTGGACAAAAAATCGACGGTCGTTGTCGGCTGGCGATGGCCCGGATCGTCCTTGCTGCATCGCGTTCATGAATAGCGCAGCAACGGAGGAACAGATGTCCAGTTCATCGCCTGAGCAGATAAACATGCCGGATGTGCGCGGCGGGATCGTGCCATATCTGACCGTCGATGGCGCGACGAAAGCGGCCGATTTCTACACCAAGGCGTTCGGCGCCCAGGAAGTGTTTCGCCAGCCTCCTGACGAACAGGGGCGGACCATGCATGTTCACCTCTACCTCAACAACGGCTCTCTGATGCTGTGCGACGCGTATCCGGAGCACGGACACGTGCTGAGCGATCATCAGGGTTACACCCTGCATTTGAAGGTCGCGGGCGTCGATACGTGGTGGCAACGCGCCGTCGATGCCGGCTGCGAGATCGTCCTGCCGTTGCAGGAAATGTTTTGGGGCGAGCGATACGGCCAACTGCGCGATTCGTTCGGCGTGCTCTGGTCGATGAGCGAGCCGAGCGCATAACAACTGGCAGAGAACCGTAAAACAGCAGGCAGGAGAGTGCCCGTGGGCAGTAACCAGAAAATCAGGACATTCCTATGGTTCGATAACAATGCCGAGGAAGCGGTCGACTTCTACGTTTCGGTTTTCAAGAACGCGCGCATTGGCACCATCATGCGTTGCGGCGACGCCGGCCCTTGGCCGAAAGGCACCGTGCTGACCATCAATTTCGAACTCGATGGGCAGGAATTCATCGCGATGAACGGCGGGCCGCAATTCAAGTTCACGGAAGCCATTTCGCTGTTCGTGACCTGCGAAACGCAGGAGGAGATCGACTATTATTGGGATCGCCTCAGCGACGGTGGTGCCACCGTGGCCTGCGGCTGGCTGAAGGACAAGTTCGGCCTATCCTGGCAGGTTGCGCCGCGCGGGCTGCTGGAGATGCTGCAGGACGAGGATACAGCGCGCGCGGATCGGGTGATGCAGGCGATGAGGCAGATGATCAAGCTCGACATCGCGACGTTGCAGCGGGCTTACGAGCAGACTTAGCGGATCCCGCTCACATCGCGGGCGGAAAACACGACCGCCGCGCGATGTGATCTTGATTTTGACGACTGCGGGAGATCGCTGCGATGGTTTGGGCGCTCACGATTGCAGCCACGCTGGGCACAGGAATGATGGCCGGCTTGTTCTTTATCTTTTCCGCCACGATCATGACTGCGCTCGGCCGGTTGCCGCCATCCAGCGGCATCTCGGCGATGCAGTCGATCAACGTCGTTATTCTCAATCCGTGGTTCTTCCTGGTTTTCTTCGGCACGGCGGCAGCAAGCCTCGTACTCGGTATCGTCGCCCTGCTCGATATGCGTGCGGCTGGTTCATCGGCCATCATGCTGGCGGCGCTGCTTTATCTCGTCGGCGGCATCGCCGTGACGATCATCTGCAATGTTCCGTTGAACGACAGACTGGCGATCGTCGAGCCAGGAAGCGAGCAAGCCGTCACGGTTTGGGCGCACTACCTGGATGTGTGGACCAAGTGGAACCACGTCCGTACGATGAGTTGCCTTGCTTCGGCGGTGCTATTCACGATCGGGACGGCCCAAAGGTGGAGCGCTGCTTGAAGAATCGCACCGGCCGGCGGAGCCTGTACGAGCACACGGCGACCTTAGTAATCCCACTCCACGCCGATGCCGACCTTGCTGTTGCCGTCAGCGCCGAGTTCGCCGCGCGCCTTCAGGCTTTTCGTCAGCTCATGATCAATGATCACGCGGCTGGAATCTACCGACGTGCCGCCGCGCACGCCGATATAAGTTTTGTCGTTGACGTAGCTGCCGGCTGAAACTGTTGGATCACCCTTCTGATCGGTGCCGACGTCGAGCACGTCGATGCCGAGCGAGCTCTTGAGCTGATCGAACACACCTGGACCGCTCGACAGGCCGCCGATCTTGTCGATCTCGCCAGCAAGCTGCGCGAGCTGCATCGGCGAGAGCCCTGCCAGATCCTTGTTGAACAGCAGTCGCGCCACGACCTCGTCTTCCGGCAACTCCGGGATCGAGGAGAACTTGAACACGGGGTTGGAGGCGCTTCCGGTTATGGTGACGACGACTGTGACATCGCCTGCCGGTGCCGAGGCTTCCATGTCCAGCAGCGGTTCGACCGATCCGGCGAAGAAGATGTTGCCGCGCTTGAAATCCAATTGCCGGCCGAGGATCGACAGCCGCCCGCGCTGCATCGCGAACGCACCGTCGGCGACCGGGTGCGCGGCCGTGCCCTGCACTTTGAGATCGCCGCCGAGTTGGGCATCGACGCCGCGACCGCGGACGAAGATGCGATTGGCCGCGTTGATGCGCATGTCGATAGCGACCCGCATGGCCTCGGTGTTGCTCTTGGGCTCGCGTTGATCCTGCTCGGGCTTTTTGAGGTGCGCCGGCGCGTTCACGTGCTTCAGTTCGAGGTTGGCCACCGATTGCGGCATCTGGCTTGGAACGGTGACATCCAGGCGCTTCAGGTGCAACGCACCGGTTGCCGCAAGTGACGCCAGCGTTCCGCGCACATCGATGGTGCCGTCGATCTCGCCGGCCATGATACGGCGGTCGTCGAATTTCAGTCCCGCAAGATTGGTCGAGATCTGCATGCCGACTGGCCCGTTGCGCGGGTAAGTAATCTCTCCGCTGATTTTCAGCGCGCCGCCGCGTCGGCTGGTGGCGTCCACGGACTCAATGGTCGTGCGGCTTTCCGTTATGCGGATTTGTCCGGCGATGTTGTGCAGACGCAGGCCGCTTTCGGGATCGTCTAGCGTCGCGTCGGCAAGACGGAGTGTGCCGTTCACGGTTGGGGTGGTGACTGTTCCTCCAACGTCGGCGTTGAGCACTGCGCGACCGCCGAGCCGTGCGGCCCGCGTCGCCAGCGCGCCGTTACCGAGGGCGAGCGGCAGATCGCCCGTGATGCGCGCCTTGATCGCCTGCTTGTCACGCAGCGAAGCATTGCCGTCGACGGTAACGGCGAGGCGATCCGGCCCGCGCGCAGTGACGGTAGCGGTGACGTTCTGGCCGGCCAGGCGCGCTTTGAGATCGATGTTCAAAGACGGCAGATGCTGTGCCCGCGTGGCGGCGGCTGCGGCATTGGCCCAGGTGATTTGTGCGTCGGCTTGCGGCACGGCGGCTGTGCCGCGCACCGTGATCCGGCCGTCGATCGCGCCTTCAAGCCGCAAGGCTTCAACGAACGCGTCCGCGATGTCGACCGGCAATTTGCGCAGCGTTACGTCAATGGCGAGCTGCTCGCCCGCCGTCCCGGAAACCTCGGCAGATCCGCTGCCCGCTGACAGCACAAGCTTGTCGATCCGCGTCGTGCCATCCGCGATGGACACCTTGGCCGGGGCCGCCAGGCGGATCGACCGTGACTGCTTGGTCAGCGCGGCCTGCGTGATGTCGATGTCGAGCGCATCGGCTTTCTGCGCCACCTGACCGCCCGCCGTGACGCGCCCACCGTTGACATTGGCCGCTGTCGTAAAGCGCACGACACCGTCCGCGCCCGAGGCATCGAGACGGAGATCGCCGATCTGCAACCCGTCAGACGTGAGGTTTTGCAGGCGTACCTCAGCCTTGCCATTGGCCGCCGCAAGATAGTTCTTGAAATCGCCCGTCGCCTGGAAACCGCGCAACCTGATATCGCCTAAGCGTATGGCATTGGCGCGTCCGCTGAAGGCCAGCGCCGGCGCGCCTTCATCCTCGCTCAGTTCGACGGAGAGCGACGCCGTCCCATCGACCGGTTGTCCTGCCAGCAACGCGATATCGGCCAGTGTTGGCGCATCCAGTGTAAGTTGTCCCACTGGTGTGCCATTTGCCAACGTACGGACGTTGCCGTGCGCGCGGATCACGCCGAACGACACATCGAGATCGTTGACGGAAGCCGTGCCCTCGGCCGTGGTTGCGAACGTCGTTCGTGCCGAGAGTTTCTTGTCCGCCAGCGCCGCCGACATTTCGAGGGTGCCGCTATGGGCCGACAGGGACCCGCGGCCTTCAAGTTTCGCGGTCGGTGTGCTCACCGGACGACCATGCAGCGTCACCTGCTCGCCTTCCAGAACCAGATTGCTGGTGAAGTCGCTCAGCGGACCTTTCAGCGCCGCCGTCATACGCGCCGAACCGGTTAACGCAGGGCTTAGAGGTGCCAGATCGGCGATCTGTCCTGCGACGTCGATCGCGATGGTACTGTCATCGATTTGACCGTTGGCGGTCGCAGTCACACCGTGGGCGGCAAACTTCAAGTCCTTGATGTTCAGCGCACCTGCCGTGCTGCCACCGATCTGCCCGCTGAGACGCGTGGTGCCGGACAGGAGCTGCGACACGCGCTCGTCCACGGCGTGAAGATCCTGGCCGCTGGCATCGATCGCCACGGTGAAATCGCCGGACTTGGTCTGGAACGACAGGCTGGTGCGCGCATCGAGCTTGCCGCCGAGCGGCTGTCCCGCCAGTGCCGAGAGCCGCGCCAAATCGGTCATGCTCACGTTGGCCTGCGCCGCCAGGGCTCCATCCGCGAAGCTGGCGTTTCCGATGAGTTCGCCCGCTGCCAGCGTCGCGGTGATTTGGTCGAGGGTGACTTTACCTTGATCGACAGAGCCGGCCACGCGCAATTCCGGCGCGGTGCCGATGGCCTCGGCCAATCCCGCGACGTCGCTTTCCAGTCCCGAGACAGCCGCGCGGAGGTTGAGGTCCGCGATCAAGAACGCCTGCTTGCCTGACTGATGGCCGCTGCCCGTGATCTCGAGCCGAGCCAACGCGCCCGCGCTGCTGGTGATGGATTGGGCGACCGCCGCAACCTCGACGCGGCGCGGGCCACGGGTGTCCGGCACCGCGAGCTGCACATCGAGCACGCCGAGCGAAATCACCTCGTCCGGCGACAGGCGAAGTGCGACCGCGCTGCCGTCGGACCGCGCCACCTGGGCGTTGAGTTGGCCGTGGATATACGAACTGGCAGGATCGAGACCGCCCGCTGCCGAGACCTGCATCGCATCGCTGCTTAGCGTCAGGCGTTCGGCATCTATGCGACCGTCGTCGGAGCGAAAGGCGATCAGATTGGCAGTGGTCTTGCCGGATAGCAGTTCGGCGATCGACGCGGGCAGGATCTGCTCAAGATAGCCTTCGATGGTCGCGGCGATGCGATGACGCTGCGCTGCGCGATCTATCTCGACGCCGCCCACCGCGAACG
>JAEZBU010000295.1 GCA_023426855.1 Pseudomonadota bacterium
AAACGTCGCTCTCCTTGATTCCCGTTGCAGCCATCCATTGCCGGGAGAAGATGCCGTACCAAACACCGCCGAACAGAAATCCAGCCACGGCAGCCAGCACAATGCCGAGCGCGCTCATTCCTCCAAAAGCCATGTTCCGCCCCTTTTCGGTGATCCGACGGCAACTTAGCAGATTCCGCGGAAGCGCGCTTGGCTAACCTAACGCACGCAACGCACGCTTGGTCGATCAACCGCCCGCGATCTGCGGCAGGATGTGTATCTCGGCCTCGGGCTCTATGGGTTGTAGCAGCGCGTCCTGGTAGATCTGACCGTCGATAGCAACTGCCAGCCCCTGTTCGAGATGCGGGGCCAGCTCCGGGAACTTCTCACCCAGTCGGGCAAAGAGCTGCCGGATGTTGCCGGCATCAACCTCCAGCTCCGTCACCCCGCCGGTGAACTGCCGCAGATTGCCGATCAGGGTCACGCTGGCCATGGCTGCTCAGCCATCCTCACACCTTCAGCGCGGCATCACCACGGGCCCGTGCCGCGTCGATGGCAGCGAGGACTTTCGGTGGCGACATCGGCAATTCCATGAAGCGTAGCCCCGTGGCGTTGGCGATCGCATTTGCGATGGCGCCCATCGGCGGCACGATCGGTGTTTCACCGACACCGCGCACACCATAGGGATGGCGCGGATTCGGCACCTCGACGATGACCGTGTCGATCATCGGCAGGTCGGATGCCACCGGGATGCGATAATCCAGGAAGCCCGGATTTTGCAGCCGGCCGTCATCGCCGTAGATGTACTCCTCGTTCAGGGCCCAGCCGACGCCCTGCGCGGCGCCGCCCTGGAACTGGCCCTCAACGTAGCTTGGATGCACCGCCTTGCCGGCGTCCTGGATCACCGTGTAGCGCACGATGCTGACGCGGCCCGTCTCCGGATCCACCTCGACGTCCGCGATGTGCGTGCCGAATGTCGGCGCGGCGCCATGCGCGTTGATCGACGCGTTGGCGACGATCGGTCCGCCGGTCTTGCCGGCCTTGCGCGCAATATCAGCGAGCGTCATCGGCTGGTGCTGACCCGCGTTATCGCCCGCCGGCTTGATCAGGCCGTCGTCGTAGGTCACGGCATCGCGTGGAATGTCCCACAACTGAGCGGCGCGCGCGCAGACCTGTTCGATCACCTGCTTGGCCGCATTGACGACCGCGATACCGCCCGCAAACGTCGAGCGGCTGCCGCCGGTCAGGAAGTTGTAGCCGAGCGAGCCGGTATCGGCGATCAGTGGCCGGATGCTCGACACTTCGACGCCGAGCTCTTCCGCCGCCATCATGCACAGCGAGGCGCGCAGCCCCCCGATGTCCGGCGTACCAGCCATCAGGTTCAGCGTGCCATCCTCGTTGAGCTGAAGCTGAACGGTCGTCTCGCCACCGATGTTGAACCAGAAACCCGTCGCGATGCCGCGGCCCTGGTTCACCTTCAGCGGCGCCGACCAATGCGGATGCGCCTCGGCGGCCTTCAGTGTTTCGATCAGCCCGACAGGGCCGAACTTCGGGCCATAAGCTGCCTTGGTGCCTTCCTTGGCCGCATTCTTCAGCCGGAACGCGATCGGATCGAGGCCTAGCTTCTGCGCCAGTTCATCGATGACGCACTCGACCGCATACTCCGATATGGGAGCACCCGGCGCGCGATAGGCCGCAACCTTGGGACGATTGGTGACGACGTCGTAGCCGACAACTTTCACATGGGCGAGATCGTAGGGTGCGAAGGCGCACATGGCGCCCGGCCCGACCGGTGAGCCCTGGAACGCGCCGGCCTGATAATTCAGCTCGGCCTCGGCGGCGGTAATCGTGCCATCCTTCTTGGCGCCGATCTTGATCGTCATGCTGGCGCCGGAGGTCGGCCCCGAAGCGCGGAACACTTCTTCGCGCGTCATGGTCATTTTGACTGGACGCTTCGCTTTCGCCGACAGCGCCAACGCCAACGGCTCGAGATAAACCACCGTCTTGCCGCCGAAACCGCCACCAATTTCCGTCGCCGTGACGCGGATTTTCGAAATGTCCCAGCCGAGAAGCTGGGCGCAATGCGCGCGCACCACCCAATGGCCTTGCGTAGAAACCCACAGGTCCGCTTGCCCATCCTCAGTTACCGTCGCGATGCAGGCGTGCGGTTCGATATAGGCCTGATGCACCGGCTTGGTCTTGAATGCGCGCTCGATGATAACATCCGCGCTCGCAAAGCCTTCGCCCACGTCGCCGAGGATGAACTCCACCCGTTTCGCAACGTTCGATGGTTTCTCGGGCGCAGGCTTCACGCCTGCGGTAATCATGTCCTCATGCAGCAGCGGTGCATCGGGTTTCATCGCGTCATCGACATCCAGCACATGCGGCAGGACCTCGTAATCGACCTCGATCAGCTTCAGCGCCTGTTTGGCGATGCTGGCACTCGTCGCCGCAACAGCCGCAACCGCATGGCCCTCGTACAGCGCCTTGTCCTGCGCCAGGACGTTGCGCGACACGTCACGGAAGTTGATGATCGACTCGCCGGCCGGAATGAATTCAGACGGCTGTTCGGCGAAATCGGCCGCGGTGACGATGGCCTTCACGCCGGGCAGCTTCGCCGCCTTCGACGCATCGATGCTGCGGATGCGCGCGTGCGGATGCGGACTGCGCAGTACACGGCCGATGAGCTGGCCGGGGAGATTGTAGTCGGCACCGAAGCGGGCACGGCCCGTCACCTTGTCGACACCGTCGGGCCGAATGGGCCGTGAACCGATGATCTTGAACTCGGAGACCTGACCGGGATTGCGAACGCGTTCCTGCATGGCTCAGGCACTCCTCATCTCGGCGGCCGCATCCATGACGGCGCGCACGATCTTATCGTACCCGGTACAGCGACAGAGATTGCCGGCGAGCCAGTAGCGCACTTCCGTCTCGGTCGGATTGTTGTTTCGCTCCAGCAGCGACTTGGCCGCGACGAGAAATCCAGGCGTACAGATTCCGCACTGAAGCGCGGCATGTTCGAGAAACTTCTGCTGCAGCGGATGCAGTTGATCGCCGTTGGCCATGCCCTCGATGGTATCAACGGACTTGCCGTTCATCTCGACACCGAGCATCAGGCACGAGCACACCAGCCGGCCATCGACGATAACACTGCAAGCGCCGCAATCGCCGGTGCCGCAGCCTTCCTTGGTGCCGGTCAGCTCCAATTCTTCGCGCAGGACATCAAGCAGCGTCTGCTGCGTCTCGCACAGCGCCTCAACCGGATCGCCGTTCAGATTGAACGCGATGTGATGCTTCGCCATTACCGAGACCTCGCCCGTTCGTATGCTTTCTGTGCGGCCCGGCGCGCCATCACGCCTGCGACCTTGATGCGGAATTCGCGCGTGCCACGCTTGTCATCAATCGGCTTGCAGGCCGCGCGCGCCGCCTCATCGAGACGCGCCAGCGCTGCATCATCGAGGTTCGTGCCGATCAGCGCACCGGCAGCTTCAGGGACCAGAAGCGGCCGCGCCGCGACCGCACCGAGGCCGACACGCGCTGCCGTCACCACGCCTTTGTCATCCAGCGCCAAGCTGACACCCGCACCAACCACGGCGATATCCATCTCCGTGCGCGGAATGAAGCGTAGGTAGGCATCGGCCGCATGCGCCGGACGCGGCTGCAGTACGAACGCCACCACGAACTCGCCCTTGGCCAGCGACAGTTTGCGCGGCGCCAGCATGATATTCTCGACCGGCTCCTCGCGCCGCCCGCCCGGGCCCGCGATGATCGCCACAGCGCCTGCTGCGATGACGGCAGGCACGCTATCGGCGGCTGGCGAGCCGTTGCACAGATTGCCGCCCAACGTGGCGCGGCCCTGGACCTGGGTCGAACCAATCAGGTTGGCGGCCTCCACCACGCCTGGCCAGACGGTCTTCAACTCCGCGTGTTCCTTGAGCTCAGCGCCGGTCACCGCGGCGCCGATCCTGAAGGACCCATCAGCCTCGCGCTTGATCTCGCGCAGTTCGCCGATGCGCTTGATATCGATGACGATGTCAGGTGCGATAATTTCGGTCTTGAGCTGAACCAGCAGGTCGGTGCCTCCGGCCAGGATTCGGGCATCGCCCGGCGATCCGGCCAAAAGCGCGACTGCGGCGTCGAGCGTTTCAGGCGCTTCGTAACGCATGCGGCTCCTCTGGGTGTACTTTAGATCTGTAATAGACCCAGGAAACCACAGACCAAGCCGCCCGCCAACCTGTCAGGTTTCGGCGCGCGGCGCTCACGTGATCCGCCGGACGCCGTCAAAGGCTGAAAGAACGGTTTCGCGGCTTCGGCTTTTAAGGCTACAGTGCTGAAGGAATTCCTGTTTGCTACGCGGCAAACAATCGTCACAAAATTCAATGATTTAGCTGGGAGGATACCTTCATGACGGTGACCCGCCGTACCTTCATCGCGACTATTGGTGCCGGCATTGCCGCCCCTGCGGTGCTGCGTGTGACGCCAGCCAACGCTGCCGACGTGACACTCAGGCTGCATCACTTCCTTCCGGCGATGTCGAACGTGCATACCAAGGTTCTGATGCCGTGGGCCAAACGCGTCGCGGAAGCCAGCGGCGGCAAGCTGAAGATCGACATCTTCCCCTCGATGCAACTCGGCGGCACGCCCCCGCAGCTATACGATCAGGCCAAGGATGGTGTTGCTGACATTATCTGGACGCTCCCCGGCTACACGGCCTCCAGATTTCCAGCGAGCGAGGTCTTCGAACTGCCCTTTATCGCGTCACGGAATGCCAGCGTGTCTGCGCGCGCGGCACAAGACTATGCCGATCAGCACCTCAAGGAAGAGACGAAGGACGTCCGCCTCCTGAGCTTCTGGTGCCATGACCGCGGCGTCATCCACTCCAATCGGCAAGTCAATACGATGGAGGACCTGAAAGGCCTCAAGCTGCGCTTCCCGACGCGACTGGCAGGCGAAGCTCTGAAACTTCTCGGCGCCAGCCCGATCGGCATGCCGGTGCCGCAGGTGCCCGAAAGCCTTGCGCAGAAAGTCATCGATGGTGCTGTGATCCCGTGGGAGGTCGTACCGGCGGTCAAGGTTCAGGAACTGGTCAAGTTCCACACGGAAATCCCCGGCTCGCCGACCTTCTACACCGCCACCTTCATGCTGGCCATGAATCCCGCCAAGTACGACAGTTTGCCGGCTGACCTCAAAAAGGTCATCGACGACCAGTCCGGCATGGCCTTCGCGAGCGAGGCTGGAAAGATCTGGGATGAAATGAGCGGCTCCGTCCTCGAGATGGTTCAAAAGCGCGGTGGCAACACCATCACGACGATCAGCGAGGACGAGAAGGCCAAGTGGGTGAAAACCACCGAGCCGGTTGTCGAAGCCTGGATCAAGCAGATGCAGGGTCGCAATCTTGATGGCGCGAAGCTGCTCGAAGCGGCGAAGGCATCACTCGCCAAATATCAGGCTTAAACGCGTGGCGGAATAAGGCGACGACGGAGGACACATGCCAAAGGGCTACTGGATCGCTCATGTGAGCGTGACGAACCCGGAAGGGTATAAGGACTATGTGGCAGCCAATGCCGAGCCGTTGCGAAAGTACGGTGGACGCTTTCTGGTGCGCTCCGGAAAGCACGAAGTGCGTGGCGGCCGGACGGATCGCGATCGTCATATCGTAATCGAGTTCGACAGCTTCGAAAAGGCTAAGGCCTGCTACGACTCGCCGGAATACCAAGCTGCCGCCAAAATCCGCGACGCCAATGGTCTCGTGGATATCGTCATCGTCGAAGGCTACGATCCTTGAGGTTCAAAGGAGGCTGCCGCTCGGCGGCAGTCTCTTTGAAGCACGGGCTAGCGCCAAGCGGCGCACGGCCCGGCGACGCTCAGTGATCCACGAAGATCAGCTCATCGAGCCCGCGGATCAGTCCGATCGTGTTGGTTATCCGCTGCGCGGCGAGCAACGAACCGTCGACGAAAATCGAATTATCCTGTTCATCGTGGCGCAGGATCAGTCGCTCGCCCTTAAGGCCGAAAATTACCTCGACCGCCAGCGGACATCCGGGCAGACGCACCGAATGAACATGCGCGCCTCCAACCGTCGCGCCGCGCGATTCGGCCGGACCAATGAGTTGATCACCCTTCAGATCGACATGCGGTGAACGGATCTTACCGAGCTGTTCGGCCAACTCCCGCGCCGTACCGCTCGGGACGTCCGGCTTATGTGCGCCGGCATACTCGATGATCTCCCAGTGCGGCACATACCGCGCGGCGATCTTCGACAGATGCTGCATCAGCGCGGCCGTCAGCGAGAAATTTCCCGTCACGGCGCCGACGC
>JAEZBU010000166.1 GCA_023426855.1 Pseudomonadota bacterium
CTCGGTTGCAACGCCTACTGACGCAGGACGTGCCGCCATCCGCTCCAGCGCGCCTCGTTGAGGCTATGAGATATGCCGCCCTCGGAGGTGGCAAGCGTTTTCGTCCGTTCCTGGTTATCGAAAGCGCCAAGCTGTTCGGCCTGCCAATCGACGATGCGCTCGATGCTGCCGCTGCTGTCGAACTGGTGCATTGCTATTCGCTGGTGCACGATGATCTGCCCGCGATGGACGACGACGACCTGCGCCGTGGCCGACCAACCGTGCACATCGCATTCGACGAGGCCACCGCTATTCTCGCCGGCGATGCATTGCTGACCATGGCCTTCGAGGTGATGGCCGGACCCGGTGCGCACAGCGATCCTGCCATCCGGTGCGAACTTGCACTTGCCCTTGCCCGGGCATCGGGAACTGGGGGCATGGCGGGTGGTCAGCAGCTCGATCTCGAAGCCGAGAGCGCACCGCACGAAGCAACCGGCGATCTCTCGCGCATCCGAGACATTCAAGAAAAGAAGACCGGCGCGCTGATTACGTTCTCGGTGGACGCCGGCGCGATTCTCGCACGTGCATCGGCCTCCGAACGCCAGGCGCTGACGACATATGGCCGTTGTCTCGGCAGCGCCTTCCAGATTGCGGATGATCTACTGGACGTCGAGGGTAACGCAGCATCCGTCGGTAAGGCCACCGGCAAGGATGCCGCCGCGGGCAAGGCGACCTATGTCTCGGCGCTCGGCATCGATGGCGCGCGCTCACTGCTCAGGCGGCTGGAAGACGAGGCGATTTCTGCGCTGAACCCCTTCGGCAGCCGCGCCGAAATCCTGCGACAAGCCGTGGCGTTCGTTTCCAATCGGAAGAGCTGATCTCGCGGCGCGCTAAGCCCTGGTCAGTTCGCTGTGCGATTTGAGGACCATGTCGCCGTCGTCCTGTTCGATGAGATAGGCTGGCTCCTCGGCGCTGGCGTTGCGCTTGATCGGCTGCCCTTTGATCGAGCGTTCAACATCGTCACGAAAAATCTCGCGCACCGTGCCGTAAGCGGTACCTCGGCCCCAGCGCCACGAAACGCAACTGCCTTCATGAAATGCCATGCGCCGGAAACCCGGATCGCCGGCGCGGCGTTCCGTGACGTCTAGTCCCCGGCAACGGCGGTTCGTGCCGCAGCACCTACACCATAGCGCTTCTCGATGTAGTCCTCGACGATCGTCTTGAACTCATTGGCGATGTTGGCGCCACGCAGCGTCATGGCTTTCTTGCCGTCGATGAACACGGGCGCGGCAGGTTGCTCGCCGGTGCCGGGCAGCGAAATACCGATGTCGGCATGCTTCGATTCACCCGGTCCGTTCACAATGCAGCCCATGACAGCGAGGTTCAGCCCTTCGACGCCGGGATACTGTTCGCGCCACACCGGCATGCGCTCGCGGATCATCTCCTGAACGTCCTGCGCCAGTTCCTGGAACACTGTCGACGTGGTGCGTCCGCAGCCCGGACAGGCCGCGACCGTCGGCACGAACGTGCGGATCCCCATGGCCTGCAGCAGTTCCTGCGCCGCCCGCACTTCCAGCGTGCGATCGCCGTTCGGTTCCGGCGTCAGCGAATAGCGTATGGTGTCGCCAATACCCTGTTGCAGCAGAATGCCGATCGCCGCTGACGCCGCGACCAGTCCCTTGGAGCCCATACCGGCTTCGGTCAGTCCCAGATGCAGGGCATACGAACAGCGGTCGGCCAGCATCGTGTAGACGCTGATCAGATCCTGCAGCGCCGACACCTTGGCCGAGATGACGATGCGGTCAGCAGGCAGGCCGATCTCCTCGGCGCGGATGGCGGACGACACACCCGACTGCACGATCGCCTCGTGCAGCACGGCGCGCGCCGTCTTAGGCGACGCCGAGGCGGCATTCTCATCCATCAGATGGGTCAGCAGTTCCTGGTCGAGGCTGCCCCAGTTGACGCCGATGCGCACCGGCTTGCCCCACTTGATGGCCATTTCGATGATGGCCGAGAACTGGCTGTCGCGCTTGTTCTTGAACCCGACATTGCCGGGGTTAATGCGGTACTTGTCGAGCGCCTCGGCACAGGCCGGGTTTTCGCCGAGCAGCTTATGGCCGATGTAGTGGAAGTCACCGATCAGCGGCACGGTCACGCCAATCCGGCGCAAGCGGTCGCGGATATGCGGCACTGCCTTCGCAGCTTCATCCCGGTCAACCGTGATGCGCACCAGCTCCGATCCGGTGCGCGCCAGCGCCGCCACCTGCCGCACCGTCGCATCGACGTCGGCGGTATCGGTGTTGGTCATCGACTGAACGACGATCGGATGTTGCCCGCCGACGTAAACGCCGCCGATATCGACCGCGGTGGTCGCGCGCCGGGGACTTCTCAGATCCGCCATGACTGCTCCTAGGTGTGTCAGGCTCTGCTGCGCCTTAAGTAATAGACCCTGTTTGACATGGATAGAGGCGACAGGAACGCACCTATTGCAGCCGTGGCACTATGCAAATATGTCCGGTGGCAGGATCAACGTCATGTTGCATCAGCGCCGGTTTCGAGGATTTCTGAATGACCAAAGCGCCGCGTCCGGCAGCAGCACGTGTTCTGGTCGATAATCTCGCCAACTGGCTGATGCAGGAGGCGCTGGCCGAGCGCCCGCTGGAACCGATCGTCACCAACTGCTGCGAGCGCCTTTACGCCGCCGGCATTCCCATCGCACGCGCCTTCTTTGCCTTCACCGTGCTGCATCCCCTGCATTCCGCCATCGGCATCACCTGGACCCGCGGCAACGGCGTCACCGTCGAGAACTATCCGCATGTGCCGGGCGGCGTCTCGGAGTCCTTCCGGCGCAGCCCACATTTCTACATGCTGGAGCGCAAGCTCGACGTGATGCGCGTGCGGCTGACCGATTCAACCAAAGTCAACTTCCCGATCCTGGATGATCTCAGGGCCGACGGCATGACCGACTATCTGGCATTCAGCATCGATTTCTCGATGCTCGGCGGCCGCGGCATGATGGGTTCCTGGTCCACGGACAATCCGCAGGGCTTTTCCGAAGGCGATATCGAGCATCTGCTGCGCATCCAGCGACGGCTGGCGGTGGCGGCGAAGGTGTCGATCCAGAACCGGCTGATGCGCAACCTCGCCAACACCT
Organism: Pseudomonadota bacterium; assembly: GCA_023426855.1. Classification (GTDB taxonomy): domain Bacteria; phylum Pseudomonadota; class Alphaproteobacteria; order Rhizobiales; family Hyphomicrobiaceae; genus ZC4RG25. The sequence goes on from JAEZBU010000166.1 coordinate 3,134, forward strand.
ATCTCGGGCCGATCACCGGCGCGCACGTGCTGGAAGGTCAAATCAAGCGCGGCGACGGGCAATCGATCGAAGCCGCGATCTGGCTATCCGATCTGCGCAATTCGACGGGGCTCGCCGCCCGTCTGCCGCGCCAGGAGTACATCGACACGCTCAACGCGTACTTCGACATCACAGGCGGTGCGGTGCAGGCCGCAGGCGGCGAGATCCTCTCGTTCATCGGCGATGCCGTACTGGCGATTTTCCCCAACACAGCGACCCACGACAGCGTCGCAGACTCCTGCAGCCGGGCCGTGACCGCGGCGCGCGATACACTAAATCGGCAGAAAAAGGCCAATATGGCGCGCAGCGAAGCCGGTTATCCGACACTGGAGTTCAGCATCGCGCTGCATGTTGGCGAGGTCATGTACGGCAACGTCGGCGTGCCGGCCCGCCTCACGTTCTCCGCGTTCGGCGTCGCCGTTCATGAGGTGGATCGGCTGGAGAAGCTCAGCAAGCAGCTCAACGAACCGGTGTTGGCCAGCGCCAAGTTCGTCGACTCCTTCGGCCAAGGTGCATGGCGCGATCTCGGCCTGCATGAATTGCGCGGCGTCGACAAACCATTGGACGTCCGCGCGCTCACGATCGACTAGCGCTCCGACCAGCGATCAGCGTCAGGCGCGCGCCGTCTTGAGCACGATGGCGCTGAACAGTGACACACCGGCGATGCTGGCCAACACCAGCACGATCGCCGGTCCGCCGGGAATGTCGTAGCTCATCGAGAATTGCAGTCCGGCGATCACGCCGATCACGGCAATCACGGCAGCCAGCACGGCCATCCGTTCCGGCGTTTTGCTGAACGGCCGCGCCGCCGTTGCCGGCATGATCAGGAACGCAATCGCCAGCAGAATGCCGACGATCTTGATGGCAACTGCGATCGCCGCCGCCAGCAGCACCACGAAGACACCCTTCACCAGATCGCGGCGCACACCCTCCGCCGCCGCCAGATCCTCGTGCACCGCCACCGACAGCAGTGGCGCCCACAGGAACGCAAGGACGGCCAAAACCACCGCGCCGCCGCCGAACACCCACCACAGATCCTGGGTCGAAACCGAGAAGAT
>JAEZBU010000277.1 GCA_023426855.1 Pseudomonadota bacterium
GCCGGCCTCATCGCATTTCCCGCCGTGGCGCGGGCGCAGGATCCCGAGCTGCTGCAGAACCTGCGTGGCGATCCCGGTCCGGTCGTCCTGACCGACGCTCAGATTTCCCAGCGCTTCACTGCCAGTCCCGCGCCGGCGGGGCCGCAAGGAAGCTGGGCGACGCGCGCGTCACTGCCGCTGCCGCGCTCTGAAATGGCCTGGGCGACCTCAACGCGCGACCGCATGCACATCATCGGCGGTTACGCGCAGCAGCTGGTCAACCGTCCGTATCACCACGTCTACGATCCATACGATAACAGCTGGGCGGCGCGCGCGCCGTTGCCATTGGGCGCCAACCACGTCGCGGTAGCCGCCACCAACGACACCGTCTACGCCTTCGGTGGCTTCGTTCAGCAGAACCGGGACCCCCACCGCGAGGCCTTCGCCTACGATATCGACTCCGACAAGTGGACGTCGCTTGCGCCCTTGCCGCGTGCGCGCGGAGCGGCCGGACTGGCCATCGTCGGTGGTAAGCTACACCTGATCGGTGGCGCACACGGAACAACGGATCGGCGTAGCATTGCCTGGCACGAAGTTTACGATCCGAAGGCGGATACGTGGGAAACGCTGGCCGACATGCCGGGCTTTCCGCTCGACCACAAAGGCGTGGTGGTGGTGGATGACACCATCCATTGCATCGGCGGACGCATCAACACGTTCGCCACCAACGTCGGCCATCATCAGGTGTTCGACACCGTGACAGGGCAATGGAGCACGAAGGCGCCGCTGCCGACGCCGCGCTCGGGACATGGCGCGGTCGTGCTCAACGGCCGCATCTGGTGCATGGGCGGCGAAGAAACCGGCAAGGTATTCGGCCAGCTCGAAAGCTATGATCCGGCGACGAACCGCTGGCAAAGCCATGCGCCGATGATGACGCCGCGGCATGGCCTCGGCGCTGCCGCGATCGGCGGCAAGATCTATGTCGCGGGCGGTGGCGTCGTTGTCGGCGGCGGCATTCAGTCTTCGATCCACGAAGCCTTTACGCCGAGCTGATGCCATGATCGATCGGCGGCACATCCTGGCACTGACGGGGGGCGCGGCGATCGTTGGAGTGGCGGGCGTGTTCGCGTGGCCGCGTCCGGCGTTGGGCTTCGGCCCGGTGACGCTTCGCCAGCCGCGCGCCGTTGCACTTGAACGGCTCGGCCCCGGTTCGCTGGCATCGGAACTTTGCGGTGGTGTCGATGGCACGCTCTACAGCGTCCGGGATCCAGGCTTCGACACCGAGAACCACGAGGCCATTCCGGTCATGGCGATGTTCGGTGCCGAAGACGGATCGGTCAGTGAAATCTCAGCGTCGTTGTCGTGGCCCAACGGAGGAATGACGGCGGAGGACTGGTATAAACTCGCCGGTAACCAGGAGGCCGAGCTGTCGCGGCGTATCGGCTCCGTAGAACGCGCCGCTTCTCGCACCGATGATGATCTGGCTCTCGAAACCGAGACAACCTTCACCCGCGCCGATGCCATCGTTCAGTTGCGCTCGCGCTGGATGCGCCGCAGCGGCGCAGCATTCTCCCGACTGCATTGGATCGCCGCCGGTCAGAAGTCCGTCATCGTGTGAGGCGTTGGCGGACGAGGGGCGCGATATCCTCGACGCGATTGGTCCATATTAAGCCGTCGAAATCTTGCGGAACGCGGGCGAACTGCTCCGGCGTATCGATCCCGGCGACGCCTGGGTCGCCGCGATGAAACGGCCCAACCAGAATGACTCTGCTGCCAGCCGCCTTCATGCGCTCAGTGAACAGGTGCGGCCAGCCCCACACGAACGGCGCCAGGTTCAGCGGCACCATGACGATCGTGTCACGGCAGGCGGCAGGCACGTGACCCGACCAGCCAAGACCGAGATAGCCGAGCAGACAGTCCTTCAGTCCGCTTCGCGTCCAGGCCCGAAGCGCCGGGACAGCTGATTTTGCGGCCAGTGTCGGCTCGCCGCCGCCGTAGACGCCCCAGATTGCGGTACGCCCGCGCGGGTTGTCGTTCAGCAGCGCAGCCAGCATGTCACCTTCACGCGCCTCGCGGCTTTTGAAATTGACCAGAAGCCGGCGATCGGGAAAGGCAGTCAGGACTTCGCGCAACTCCGGCATGGCGCCGACGCCTTTGCCGCGAAACGGATAGGTCTGGCCGTCAGTGGTGTAGCCGTGCCCGATATCGAGCGACTTGAGATACACTAGGTCGTGATCGCGGGTGCGTCCGCTGCCGTTGGTACGACAGTCCAGGGTCCAATCGTGGAATACGGCGAAATGGCCGTCTGTGGTCGGGTGGACGTCGAGTTCCACGATATCCGCACCGGCGTCGAAGGCGGCGCGCATCGACGCAATCGTGTTCTCAATATAGCCATGCCGCGGCGTATCCATGCGCGTCGCGGTGCAGGTTTCACTGTCGAGGTCGTCACGCCCAAAGGTCTGGTGGATGCCGCGATGGGCGATCACCTCCGTGCGCGCTTCAGGCGATGGGGATACGCGCCAGCTTGCGTTGCCGACGTAGACGGTTGCTGCCGCCGCGCACAACATGCCGATTGCAATCCGTAGCTTGCGGCCCATCCGTGCCCCCGTTTCGGACAGGCAGACAGCAACGGAAAAGGGCAGCGCGATGACGCACTGCCCTTGGAAAACGACTTGGCGGAAGGTTAGAGCTTAGGCGCCCATGGCCTTCTTCAGGTTCTCATCAACCTTGTCGAGGAAGCCGGTGGTGGACAGCCACTTCTGGTCCGCGCCGACCAGCAGCGCCAGATCCTTGGTCATGTAGCCGGACTCGACCGTGTCGATGCAGACCTTCTCCAAGGTGTCGGCGAACTTGGCCAGCTCGGGGTTATTGTCGAGCTTGGCGCGATGCGCGAGGCCGCGGGTCCAGGCGAAGATCGACGCGATGGAGTTGGTCGACGTCTCCTTGCCCTTCTGGTGCTCGCGGTAGTGACGCGTCACGGTGCCGTGGGCAGCTTCAGCCTCGACGGTCTTGCCATCCGGCGTCATCAGCACGCTGGTCATCAGGCCAAGCGAGCCGAAGCCCTGGGCAACGGTATCGGACTGCACGTCGCCGTCGTAGTTCTTGCAAGCCCAGACATAGCCACCGGCCCACTTCATGGCGGACGCCACCATGTCGTCGATCAGGCGGTGTTCGTAGGTCAGGCCGCGCTTCTCGAACTCAGCCTTGAACTCGTTGTCGTAGATCTCCTGGAACAGCTCCATGAAGCGGCCGTCGTACTGCTTCAGGATGGTGTTCTTGGTCGAGAGGTAGACCGGATAGTTGCGGTTCAGGCCGTAGTTCATCGACGCGCGCGCAAACTCGCGGATGCTGTCGTCGAGATTGTACATCGCCATCGCGACGCCGCCGCCGGGCGCCTTGAACACTTCCTTCTCGATGACGCTGCCGTCTTCACCGACGAACTTAATCGACAGGGAGCCCTTGGTCGGAAACTTGAAATCGGTGGCGCGGTACTGGTCGCCGAACGCGTGGCGGCCAATGATGATCGGCTTGGTCCAGCCCGGCACGAGGCGCGGCACGTTCTTGCAGATGATCGGCTCGCGGAAGATCACGCCGCCGAGGATGTTGCGGATGGTGCCGTTCGGCGAGCGCCACATCTCCTTCAGGCCGAATTCCGTCACGCGGCCTTCGTCCGGGGTGATGGTGGCGCACTTGACGCCGACGCCGTGCTTCTTGATCGCGTTGGCCGCGTCGACCGTGACCTGGTCGTTGGTCTTGTCGCGATGCTCGACACCGAGATCGTAGTACTCGAGGTTCACGTCGAGATAGGGATGGATCAGCTTGTCCTTGATGAGCTGCCAGATGATGCGGGTCATCTCGTCGCCATCGAGTTCGACGACTGTTCCGGTCACTTTGATCTTCTGCATGTCGTGTCTCACCAACGCGCGGGCTTGAGGAAAGGGAGTGGCGCGCTCTTGTCTCGCAAGTGCACACCGGCAACGGGGTGATAGACGGATTGCGCCGTCAAGCCAAGTGCGGCAGCCCAGAAAACCGAGGGCGGCGGCCGAGAAAACCGAGTGCGAGGCCCCAGGAAAGCGCTTGCGGCCCTCCGGGTCAGGGCGGGCAGCCAGCCGCTCAACCGCTGCGCCCGCCGGTCACAGCACCTTGCCTGGGTTGAGAATGCCGTTCGGATCGAAGGCCGCCTTGATGCCACGCATGAGATCCATCTCGACCGCGCTTTTGTACTTTGGCAGCGAAGCGCGTTTCATGCGGCCAATACCGTGCTCGGCCGAAATCGATCCATCCATCTCAGCAACAAGGGCATGAATGGCGTTGGACATCGGCTCCCAGAACTTCAGGAACGCGCTGTTGTCCATCGTGAGAGGCTGGCAGATGTTGTAGTGCACGTTGCCGTCGCCAAAATGGCCGAGCTGGATCGGCCGCGCGCCGGGGCAGATCTTTTCCACGATCGCATCGGCGCGGGCAATGAACTCCGAAATGCGGGCGATCGGCACCGAAACATCGTGCTTGATGTTGTTGCCCTCGCGGCGCTGAGCGTCGGATACGCCTTCACGCAACAGCCACAGTTCCTTGGCCTGCGTCAGTGAGTTGGCCAGAACGGCGTCGACCAGCAAGCCGTTTTCCGCAGCATCGCCGAGAATACTCTCCATTTCGGCTGCCGCGCGCCCATCCGGCCGCGAACCGGAGATTTCCATCAGCACGTACCACGGATGCGACTGGCTGAACGGATCGCGCGCACCCGGGATGTGCCGGAGGACGAAATCGACCAGGATGCGCGGGATGAACTCGAATGCCGTGACCGCACGTCCGGCCGCGTCTTGGGACATGCTGAACAGGTCCAGCGCATGGCTGATTTCGTTCAGCGCCACCAGCGCCGTGGCGCTTTCGGCAGGGCGAGGGAACAGCTTGAGCACGGCCGCCGTGATCACACCGAGCGTGCCTTCCGAACCGACAAGCAAATCCTTGAGGTCGTAACCTGTGTTGTCCTTCTTGAGCGCCTTGAGGCCGGGAAGGATACGGCCGTCGGCCATCACCGCCTCGACGCCGAGAACGAGCTGGCGCGTATTGCCGTAGGCCAGTACGCCGACGCCGCCAGCGTTGGTGCCGAGATTGCCGCCGATGCGACAGCTCCCCTCGGACGGCAGGCTGAGCGGCAACAGGAGCCCAGCGCGGTCCGCCGCATCCTGGCACTCGGCCAGCGTCATGCCCGCCTCCACAACCATGCTATAGCCCGGCGCATCGACCGAACGCAGCTTGTTCAGCCGCGTCACCGACAGCACGATCTCGGTACCGCTTTCAGAAGGGGTCTGCCCGCCGACCAGACCGGTGTTGCCGGCCTGCGGCACCACGCCGATGCGTGCCTCGTTGCAGAACGCCAGGATTTGCGACACGTCCTCGACAGAGCCGGGGCGCAGGACCAGCGGACTGCGGCCCGGGTATAGATCGCGCATTTCGCGCAAATACGGGAGTTGTTGATCAGGATCGGTGAGAGCGTGCGCGGGTCCGACGATCTCAGTCAGGCGTGCAATCTGGTCGGGCGTCGGCGCGGCCAGGGCAGGGGACCGGAAGTGCTGCGTCATATCTACCAATTCGGCTGAGGTGCGGGCCATCCGACAGGCCCGATGCACCAGGGTATCACAATACTGTGGCTGCGCCAGCAAGCGCGGCGTGTGCTAAATCGCATAGCTGCTGAACCATTGACCTTTCCACCGATCCGGTGCCATCTCGCAACCCATGGTCGACACCGCTTCTAAACCCCTTGTCCTGAGCCTGCCCAACGTCCTGACGTATGGGCGCATTCTGGCCGTGCCCGGGGTGGTCGCGTGCCTTTACTTCCTGACCGGCGATACGGCCCGCTGGGCGGCGCTGACCTTGTACGTTGCGGCCTGCATCACCGATTGGCTGGACGGCTACCTGGCGCGGGCCTGGCAACAGCAGTCGACAATCGGCCGCATGCTCGATCCGATCGCCGACAAACTGCTGGTCGCAGCGACGCTGCTGGTGCTGACGCATTTCAACACCATATCGGGCATCCACGTCTGGGCGGCACTGATCATCCTGTGCCGGGAAATCCTGGTCTCCGGATTGCGCGAGTTTCTGGCCGAGCTCAACGTCAAGATCCACGTGACCCAGCTCGCCAAATGGAAGACGTCACTGCAGATGATCGCGCTCGGGGTCTTGCTGGTGGGGCCGGCCGGTGAGAAGGTCATCCCGGGTGTGATGTCGGCTGGTCTGGCGCTGCTATGGATGGCCGCCCTGCTGACGTTGTGGACCGGCTACGATTACCTTCGAGCCGCAATCCGCCACGCGATCGATAACTGACGTGCCGGAAGCGAGGCGCGCATGACGGTCAAGCTGCTGTATTTTGCCTGGGTGCGCGAGAAGGTCGGCCGCGTCGAAGAGACCGTCGAGCTGCCGGCAAACATCGCCACAGTGGCTGATGTCATGACCTGGCTGAAGACGCGCGGGCCGGAATTCGCCTCCGCGTTCGAGCGGGCCGAGGTCATCCGTATCGCCATCAATCAGCAACACGTCAAAGCCAGCGCCTCTGTCGAGGGCGCGCGCGAGATCGCATTCTTCCCGCCGGTCACCGGAGGCTGAAGCCGTGACTGTCCGCGTTCAGCACGAGGATTTCGACGTCGGCGCTGAAGTCGCCAGGCTCACCGCCGGACGCACGGACATCGGCGCGGTGGTGACGTTCACCGGATGCGTGCGCGGGGAGGCCAAGGGCAAGCCAATCACATCGATGACGCTGGAGCACTACCCCGGCATGACGGAAGTCGAGCTGGCGCGCATCGCCGCCGAAGCGGGCGAACGCTGGCCGCTGCAGGCGAGCCTCATCGTGCACCGTGTTGGCGAGTTGAAGCCAGGCGACAATATCGTCCTGGTCATCACGGCGTCCGCGCATCGGCAAGCCGCCTTCGACGCCGCCAATTTCCTGATGGACTACCTGAAGACCAGCGCGCCGTTCTGGAAGAAGGAAACCGGCACGGACGGCGAGGGCACGTGGGTCGATGCCCGCGATGCCGACGACACCGCCATGCGGAGATGGCAGCGGTAGGCTCAGTCCCGCTGCTGCGCCAGCCATATCGTATGGCCGCCACAATCGGGATCTTCCGCAGTATGCGCGACAACCGCGAAACCGTTATCGGCGAGCAGGCGTGTATACTCTTCCGGTGCTAGACTGCCGTGATACAGCGGATCGCCGCGATAGGACCCAATGGCCTCGCCGTGTGACGGGCCGCTGGTGAACATCAGCGCGGCACCGGGCGCGGCGTGCTGGCGGAACAGCGGGAACATCGCGCGCTGGTCGGCGGGCGTCAGATGGAAGAAGCTGTCCCAGGCGATCAGACCGTTGAACTGCCGGCCCAGCGCCAGCTTGCGCATGTCGCCGACGAACCAATCGTGGGTCGGAAAGCGCGCGCGGCATAGATCGATCAGCGTCGGCGCGGCGTCGATGCCCGTCACCTTTCGGCCTTGGGAAATCAGATATTGCGCAATCGGCTCGCCACTGCCGCAGCCGATATCCAGCACCGACGCGCCGGCCCCACCCGTCAGCTCCAGGAAATGGTCGAGCCAGGTCTTCTCGAACAGATTCCGACCGCGATCGCCATCCCAGGCCTGTGCATGCTTTTCGTAATGACCGATGATGCGATCGGCCAAGGCGTCGCTGTCTGACGTATCCCGCGCGCTCATTCCCGCCATCCGCTGCCGTAACGCGCCATGTCGGCGAGGATGTATTCGACCACCCGGCGCGGCGACAGCTCGATCGGCGCCACGATCGGCCATTCGTCCGGATCGGGTTCCTCCAGCGCATCGAACTGGCTTTGCAGCAACGAGGTCGGCATGAAATGATCCGTGCGCCGCGCCATCCTGTTGGCGATCAGCGGCATCTCGCCCCTGAGGTAGACGAGGCGCACATCCGACCGACCGTCGAGCAGAACACGGCGATATTTCCGCTTCAGAGCCGAGCAGGAGACGACGCCCGGATCGCCGTTGGCGCGGCGTTCGTCGATCCAGGCCGCGATGGCAGCGAGCCACGGCCAGCGGTCCTCATCGGTCAACGGCGTGCCGCTGCTCATCTTGGCGATGTTGGCGGGCGGATGGAAACTGTCGGCATCGCGAAACGGCCAGCCGAGCTCAGCCGCGAGACTTTCGCCCGTGGTGCTCTTTCCGCATCCCGCAACACCCATCACGAGAATGGCGGAGGGCAGGTGCTGAAAGGCGTCGTCGCTCATCTGCTCAGCCCTTCTTAACCGGCTCCACGTGGCCGCCAAAACCCTTGCGCATGGCCGATAGGACCTTCTCGGCGTAAGTATGATCCTGCCGCGAGCGGAAACGCGTATAGAGCGCCGACGTCAGCACCTCGGCTGGCACCGCTTCCTCGATGGCCGCCTGCACCGTCCAGCGGCCTTCGCCGGAATCATCCACGTGGCCAGAGAACTCGGCCAGCTCCGGATCGGCGGCCAGCGCCGTCGCGGTGAGATCGAGCAGCCAGGACGTGACCACACTGCCGCGCCGCCAGACCTCGGCGATATCGGCAACATCGAGATCGAGCCGCAGATCTTCCGGCAGACGTTCCGATCCGGCATGGCGCAGAATGTCGAAACCTTCCGCCATCGCCTGCATCATGCCGTACTCGATGCCGTTGTGGATCATCTTGACGAAATGGCCGGCACCGTTCGGGCCGGCGTGCAGATAGCCCTGTTCCGCGCGTGGATCACGGGATTCACGGCCCGGCGTGCGCTCGATGCTGCCAATGCCAGGAGCCAGCGCTGCGAAAATCGGATCGAGGCGTTCCACCACCGGCTTGTCGCCACCGATCATCAGACAATAGCCGCGCTCCAGGCCCCAAACGCCGCCGGAGGTGCCGACGTCGAGATAGGTCAGGCCCTTTTCGCGCAGCACGCGGGCGCGAGCGACGTCGTCTTTCCAGAACGTATTGCCGCCGTCGATGATGGTATCGCCAGGGGAAAGCAGGGTTGAAAGCTGGTCGATGGCGTCCTGGGTCGCCTTGCCGGCTGGCAGCATCACCCACACGGCGCGCGGCGCCTTCAGAGCCGACACCAACTGAGGCAGATCGCCGGCGACCGTGGCGCCTTCAGCCGCGAGCTTCCCGCCCGGTGCCGGATCGCGATCCCACACCACGCAGTCGTGCCCGCGCTGCATCAGCCGCCTGACGATGTTGGCCCCCATGCGGCCGAGACCAACCATGCCAAGCTGCATTCGTCCTCCTCGCGGGCTTCGCGGCCAGCTTATCGATTGATGAGATCCCAATAGTCGCCGCG
>JAEZBU010000347.1 GCA_023426855.1 Pseudomonadota bacterium
CGCCCTCACAGCTGCTGCGGGTCATCCGACGCCATCCCGACACCGGCGAAGACCGCCTCGATCTGCTGCAGTGGAGGCTGATCCCGCACCGGACGAAGCAGATCAAGGCAAAGCCTATCAACGCAACGGCAGAGCGGGTCACGTCGGCTCCCATGTTTAGAGCTGCCTACGCTAAGCGCCGGTGCCTAATCCCGATCGACGCCTTCTTCGAGTGGAAGGCGCTCAAGGGCATCAAGCAGCCCTATGCGATTGGCCTGAAATCGGGGGAGCCGTTCGGGCTTGGCGGACTTTGGGAAAGCTGGCGCAGACCGGAAAGCGATGAGATCGTCCGCACCTTCTGCATCATCACATGTTCGGCGAACGAGCTGGTGTCCGAGATCCACGACCAAATGCCGGTGATCGTTCCGGCGTCCGCCTACGATCGCTGGCTCTCCAACATCGCGCCCGACCCGCGAGACCTGATGGTGTCTTTCCCTGCCGATCTAATGCGAATGTGGCCGGTTAGCACCCGCGTCAACTCTCCGAAGAACGAAGCATCCTTCCTCGGGGCAAACCGTCCGTGCCGGTACCTTCGCGCAGCGGCGGTTCCAGATAACGGACGGAACGGCCGGATCGCGACCGCGGAAACGAGAGCACTGCCGCCCTCTGAGGCCACAGCTAAGCGTCGGCAGTGGTCGGCTGCAAAATGCTCTCGACCAGGATTGATGGCATAGTCCGCCTGCCGCTCTATTAGCAAGCCTGCTGCTGAAGCCCGCATCCCCGCGACGATCAACGTGGCAAAACGAGCATTGGCGGTGGCGGTGGCGGGGGCGGTGGCGGTTGCGGCAGTCCGCTGTTTAAATTTGTGCAACGCAAGCCTTCGAAACATAAAAACTGCGAAAACAAAAACGCGATCACAGCTTAGGCAAGCGCATATCTCAATAATCACAAGAATGTAATCAGCCGACTAACCACTTCAGTTTGGCCGCGCTCCAATCTTCATTTATAATGAGAGATTAACGGCCGTATTGCGTTCGCGTTTTTATTGTATTCGCGCCAACTCCGACCGTGTCTTGACATTTATATATGCGCATTGAGCCGTCAAGACAAAAAAGCGCGATTTCAAATAATCGGTCGGCTTGTAATTTGTAAAGAGTGACGTGCGCCTGTCGGTACAGCCGAAGAGCGGCCAGACGGCGGGGGCGCACGGCGCAGATGCGGCGACCGTGGGACCCCCCTCAGCCGCAGGTCAGTCCGAAGGCCATAGCGCCCCGGGGGCGTCAGACGATGACGGCAGGTGGCAAGACGATGCGGTCGCTCCCGACATCGTTCCTCGCAAGGCTCCAGCGCGGCTCCGTTTGCCAAGCAGCCCCGGGGCAAGGGCCCACCAGCCGCCAGCCGCAGTGCTGGCGGACGGCTGGGACTTCCTTTGCCCCGCTCCACCAACGCCCACCATTTGCCATAATAGGGACGCGATCGATAAAAGTTCAGTCTTCCAGGCCCCTTTAGCCGACGTGAAACAATTGGGCAGCAATTCCGTTCCGTTTTATGCGTATTGGCTACCGTTTTGCGTGTTCCAAAGAATGGCGCCGCATTTAAAAATGCGAACGCGAACTATCGCCTAAAACCATCGAAATTGGATTTGTGCGCGACCCGCAATTAAGACCGAAGGAACTCAAAATGCGCATCGCGATTATCCTGAATGAACACGGCGAACTGGCCGATATTTCTGCCGATGAAGACATCGACGTTCTGATCATCGATCCAAAAGTTCCAGAGCATCGCGTCTACCTTTACTCCAGCGTCGATGTCGGCGCTGAGCATGCCGATGCGCTGATCGGCAGTGATCGCATCGGCCATGCCGACGACGGTCTTTTGACGCGGCACTGATCGGTTGGGGTGTGCTGCGGCGGTCAGTTGGTGCGCTTGTTCCGGCGGCCGCGGCACAGTTTTTTGGACGCCATCATCGCGCGCGCGTCATGGGCTGAAACAGGTTGAGCAATGAAGCGGAGCGGTTTCTTCCGAACATCAGATCGCCAGCACGACGCCAGTTCACATGGCATCGTTGACGTGCCGCGCTGCGGCGCGCGGACCCGCGCTGGACACCCGTTCCGGCGCCGAGGGCGCGGCGCTGGCGGCCGCTGTATCAATCACGGTGGTGCCTCGACCGGGGCACGCACACCGGAAGGCCGCGCCAAAATCAGCCAAGTGCAGCGGCTGCGATGGCAGCGCTGGCGCGCAGCCCGCGGCATTCCGGAAGGCTAGATCGGCGCGAACAGGATACCCGGCACGCACAGCGGCTGCAAATGGCGGAGACAGCGGCTCAGAACAGATCGCTCCGCGGTGGCCTCGGATGCCGGTACGACGACTGCTCCGTCTTGGTCCGGGCCCACTTGTCTTCGCATGTCGCTGTTTCCGTGCTTACGGCGATTGCGATCGGCTGACTGTCGCCCGAACCTATCATCCGTAGGCTGATCTTAGTGTTCTGCAACTCCTCGCCTTCGTTGAAGGTGTGCACCATCAGGATGCCGCGGCGGTGCGGGAAAGCCGCCTTGAACGTTGACCAGCTATGCCCTTGATGTGCGCACAATTGATGCCGTTCGCCGATAGCATGGATCACCACCCGCTTGTGGCGCGTCGCGGGCTATTCGCTCTTAGAGGTGGAGCTGCTATCGCGTGTATCCACGCGACGGCTGCATCGCAACATCCCGCAATGTCAACAAACTCGGCACAGCGGCGTCGGCAAACCTGCGTGTCATCCCATAAGGCAACCTAAGCAATTGCAGCATACCCTACCGACCGATAGCTGCTCTGCCGAGTTTTCGGACATCAGCAATCGTCAAGGTTTGCGCGACGGATTGATGCGACAGTTTCGATCACAGCACGTCGGTTAGCGGACATCACTGAGGATAGACCGCAGGAAGCCAATTCAACTCGCCCATCGACTGGCTCCCACATCGCCAGTTAGCAGCCATCGCGGCCCCAGTTCTTGCGATGATCATCGAGCTATTCCGCTCCGCGCAGTGCGAAGTTTAGATGCCGTTCGGGCCGGCGGGCTCTAACTTCCAATACGAAGCTCACCTCCTTTTTTCTCTTGAGCGCGGCGCGCACCAGCGCAAGGAAAAGAGCTTCCTGCAGTGCAGACTGCGAAGCCGCATGCCAATAGCAGTCGTGAGAGTGCAACGAGGTCCGCCGCGGAAACCCACCCGATTTTTTTCGGCTACGGCATCAGGATTGTCGGCCTTTTGTGGCAAATAGATAATCAAAACAACGAGATAGATGACAGCTCATTGCCCATCTCGCGGCCGACTTTCGGAGGCTATCGGACTATTGTGACCTTGCTCGCCGCTGGTGTGTCGGCGACATTCGTGGCTCGATCCCAGCCATCATCGGTCGACTTGTGGTGGTAGTGGTAGCGTTTCTCTCGCCACCACCACAGTTGTTTGGGCATCGCGTCAACGCTCAGATGTCGATTACCTCGGCACGATAGCGCCATCGACTCCAAACCGGACGCTCAATCACCCAGCAGCTCCGCGAGCTCGGCGTCTTGAGGAACGCTGCCAAGCTGCCGCGAGCGATTGGGCATTCCGCGATAGATCTTCATGTCCTTGTAGCCATGCCCCGTCACCATGCATACAACGGTGGCGTGGCTTGGAATGCGCCTCGAATCCAACAGCGCGCGCACCGCGGCAAACGAACTGGCACCGGTCGGCTCGGCCAACAGCCCCATGCGATGAGCCAGCGTTGACATGGCATCGCGCAGATCATCATCGCTGACGGCAACCGCGAGGCCACCCGTTTTGCGCAGCAGCCGGAGCGTATAGCTGCCATCGCGTTCATAGCCGATCAGTGGATCGGAAATGCCCGATGCAATGGTGTTTGGCTCGTCCCAGGCCCTCACACACTCGGTCCCTTCATCGAAAGCACGAACTATCGGCGCACAGCCCGCCGCTTGCACCGCTACGAGCTTTGGCACCTTGCCTGAGCCGTGCTCCGCAAAGCCCTGAATGACCCCTTTCACCAAAGGCCCGGCACCTGTCGGCACAGTGACGTAGTCCGGCACCATGCCGCCAAGCTGCACGGCGAGTTCCGCGCCAACGAGCTTCAGGGCGTCCACACCATAGGGATTGAGAAAGGTCGTTGTGACGTTGACCAGGCCATAGTCCCTGGCAAGCCGCACGGCAACGTCGTAGGCGTAGCTGTAGTGACCGTCGACTTTGACCAGCAGTGCGCCATAGGCTGCAATCTGCGTCAGCTTTTCCTCCGGTGTATGCGTCGGCACAACGACGACCGCCTTCAGGCCGGCGCGTGCGGCATAGGCCGAGGTCGAGGCGCCTGCGTTGCCGCTGGATGCGCACACGATGCCAGCATAGCCGTGCTGCTTGGCCCAACTGACGGCGGCGCTGATCAGCCGGTCCTTGAAGGATCCCGTAGGATTGACGGTTTCATCCTTGAGCCAGATCTGTCCGGTGAAGCCAGGAAGCGTTTGCTCAAGTCTTTCGCCTCTGTGCAAGGGCGTATTGCCTTCGCCCAGCGAGACGATTGCAGACCGATCGCACACGGATAGGCGATCGGCATGGCGCCACATCGTCTCCGCCAGATAGCGATCACCCTGGGTGGACGTCCCAGCCGGGGCAACGACCTCCAGGATGCTCTGGCAGACGTTGCAGGCATAACTAGCGTCAGCCGGCATCATCTGCCCGCAATCAACACAGCGCAGCTTCACGGTGATCCTCTTCCCGCCTCAGAGCAGCAATCGCGGTAGCCACAGCACCAGCGCCGGCCACAGCGAGACCATGATCAAGACGATCAAATGGGTGATGTAGAACGGGATCGACGCGATGATGGCCCGTTCATAGGACACACCAGCAATCTGCGTCGCCGTCATCAGCGTCATGCCGACCGGGGGCGTGATATTGGCGAGATTGAGCGCCAGGATCATCACCATCGCGAAATGCAGCGGATCGAAGCCAAGCTGTACCATTGCGGGAACCAGAACCGGGCCAACGACGACCAGCGCCGGCAACACGTCGAGCACTGTCCCGATCAGGATCAGGAGCACATTGACCAGCATGATTTGGACTGTCGCATCGGTGCTGATCGTGGCGATCATGCTGGCAGCTTCCCGGGCAACACCGGAGCGTGTCACGAACCAGCCCAGCACTGTGGAAGCCGCCAGAAGGAAGAACACCACGCCGCTGAACTGAACCGTGACGACAAGCGTTTGCCAGAGCTTGGACAAGGTCAAAGTGCGATAAGCAAAAATGCCGAGCACGATCGTGTAGACGGCCGCAAAGGCAGACGCCTCGGTGACCGTGGTGAAGCCGCCCAGAATGCCAGCCAGAATGATGAACGGCACGAGCAGAGCGGGGATTGTCGGCAGAAACGCGCGCGCCGCCGCCTTCAAATTGGTGTCGCCGTGCCGTGGAAATTTATACATCCAAGCCAGGATGCCGCTGGTGATCAGCAGGGCGAGCGTCATCAACAGGCCTGGAATGATGCCCGCCGCAAACAGCGACAGCACCGACACGTTCTGCAGCAGGGAGGCATACACGACCATGACGATGCTCGGCGGGATGATCGGGCCGATGATCGATGAGCACGCGGTCACAGCCGCCGCGTATTCGGCCGAGTAGCCCTCGCGCTTCATGGCGGGGATCATGATCTTGCCGATCGCGACCGTATCAGTGATGGCCGCGCCGGTCAGCCCGGAAAAGAACAGGCTGACCGCTACGTTGACGTGACTGAGCGCGCCGCGAATGCGTCCGAACAAGGCGTTGTTGAAAGCGATAAGGCGCTCCGTCAACCCGGCCTGGTTCATCAGCTCAGCGGTGAAGATGAAGTAGGGAATGGCCATCAGCAGATAGCTGCTGGTACCGGAAAACATGCGCTCGGCGACGATCCCGAGAAAATCGGGACCGCCCAGCTCCATGGCGCCGGACAGCCCCGCCATCACCATCACAACGGCGATCGGCGTGCCCAGCAGGATCAACAGAACGAATATGCTCACGGCAGAGGTCACGACTGAATTCTCCGTTCCTCTGAGCCCAGAGGCTGTCCTGGCCCCAGGCCAGTGGCTCTCAATTCGTCCTCGCTGACAGCCATGTCGGATTCCTCCAGAATATTGGGAGGATCAAACAGGCGCGCACCGCACAGCACGTGGATCAAGAGAACAAGCCCGGTAATAGGCACGGCGCTCGTTACCCACCGCGAGTGAATCTGAATTTGATCCGAAACCATGAAGTAGTCGCGCGACCCGGCTGCATACTGATAGCCGAACCAGATCAGCAAAACCGCAAACAGGCCGACGATGCCATAGTTCAGGCCCTTTATGAGCGACACGACGCGTGCGGGAAACAAATCCCGGAATGAGGTCATGGCAATGTGCTCGCCCCTGCGAAAGGCGACGGTCAGGGAGAGCAGGCCAAGCCAGGGAATGAATAGCCGGGCGAGGGAATACGTCCAGCTCAGAGCGGCTCCCGTGATCACCATGTAGAAGAAGCCGATGAAGGAGATGCCCAACATCACGAGGATGCATCCGACGCAGAATGCGGTCACGACCGCATCAACGCCGCTGCTGATACGTTCTGATAGCGGCATAATGGGACAGGAAGCTCCAGGAGCTTTGGCGGGATAGGTCACCAAGTTG
>JAEZBU010000370.1 GCA_023426855.1 Pseudomonadota bacterium
CGAAGTGCCAATCGCGCCTTGCTTGATCGATCTCGCCCTGCGTATCGCGGCCCTTCAGGAACAATGCGACTGTTGAAGGAGCGAAGAACGGTGCTGACAGACTGAGCAGGCGGCTCAACGGAGCCAAAGCACGCGCCGTAATGACATCTACTTGACTCACCTTACTCTGAGTCTCTGGTTTTTCGATCCGCGCAGACAGGATGTCCACAGGCGCTCCGGCCTGTCGGGCCACTTCGCGTAGAAAAGCACCCTTGCGAATGTCACTTTCGATGAGCGTGAACCGTGGCGGCTGGGCGCGCTCCATCAGCAGGATCGCCAGCACCAACGCGGGAAAGCCGCCGCCCGATCCCAGATCCACGATTTGCCGGGCGTCGGCCGGAACCAGCCTGGCGAGCTGGGCGCTGTCGGCGAAATGGCGATGCCAGACGTCCGTCAGCGTGCTCGGGGCCACCAGATTCACGGCTTTCTGCCACCGCTGAAGCAATTCTTCATAGCGGATCAAGCGGTTCGCCGTTTCACGTGAAACGGAAAATTCACTTTGAAAGCGCTCAGGCCCGTCAATTCGGGGCTTTTGGGCCGAAGTCATGCGCTGAGACGCCGCCGGCCGGCCTTCTTCAGCCGGGCGAGCAGGATCAACAGCGCTGCCGGCGTCATGCCGTCGATCTTGGCCGCCTGGGCGATGGTCGCCGGCTGGTACTTGGTCAGCTTGTGCTTCACCTCGTTCGACAGGCCGGGCAGGCTGGCGAAGTCGAAGTCCAGCGGAATGGCCACCGCCTCGTCGCGGCGCAGGATCGCAACGTCTTCTGCCTGCCGCTTGACGTAGGAGGCATAGCGCGCGTCGACTTCCAGCTGCGCCGCGATGCCGGGCTCCAGGCTGGCGATCTCCGGCCAGATCACGCTGATCCGGGTCATGTCGACACCAGGATAGGCCAGCAGCTCGAAAGCGTTCCGTCGCCGGCCGTCGCGATTGATCTCCAAACCGACCTGGGCACCTTCCGTCGGGGTCAGCGACAGGCTCTCCAGCAGGGCCAAGCCCTCAGCCAAAGCCGTCGTCTTGGCCGCGAAAGCTTGCGACCGCTCGCTGCCGACACAGCCGATGGCCTCGCCGCGTGGCGTTAGCCGCTGATCAGCATTGTCGGCGCGCAGCTTGAGCCGATACTCAGCGCGCGAAGTGAACATCCGATACGGCTCGCTGACGCCGCGCGTGACGAGATCGTCGATCATCACGCCCATGTAGCCTTCGGTGCGAGACACCACAAAGGTCTCCGCGCCACCGCCAGCCTTCAGCGCCGCATTGATGCCCGCCGCGATTCCTTGCGCGCCGGCCTCTTCATAACCGGTGGTGCCGTTGATCTGTCCGGCCAGGAACAGACCGGGCAGGCGCTTGGTCTCGAGCGTCGGCAACAGTTCGCGCGGATCGACATAGTCGTACTCGATGGCGTAGCCGGGCCGCTTGATGACGACGTTCTCAAGCCCCGGCATGGTGCGCAGGAACGCGTCCTGCACCTCGGCGGGCAGCGACGTCGAGACACCATTGGGATAGACAGTGTCGTCGTCCAGGCCCTCGGGCTCCAGGAACACTTGGTGCGCCGTGCGATCGGCGAAGCGGACGACCTTGTCCTCGATCGACGGGCAATAGCGCGGCCCGATGCTGCCAATCTGGCCAGAGTACATCGGCGAGCGATGTAGGTTGGCGCGGATGATGGCGTGGGTCGCTTCCGTCGTTGTGGTGACGCCGCATTCGATCTGCGGCGTGGTGATCCGCTGCGTCAGGAAGGAGAACGGGACCGCCGGGTCATCCCCAGGTTGTTTCTCCAACTTATCCCACGCGATGGAGGTTCCATCGAGCCGGGCAGGCGTACCGGTCTTGAGGCGGCCAAGGCGTAGCTTCAGCGCTGCCAGCCGCTCGGCCAATTTGACGGCCGGCGCTTCGCCGACACGACCGGCCGGGATCTGCTGCTCGCCCATATGGATGAGACCGCGCAGGAAGGTGCCCGTCGTCAGCACGACCGCCCCGGCGCGGACCTCGTCACCATTGGCCAGCACGACACCGCCGACGATGCCATCCTGGACGATCAGGTCATCGACGCCACCTTCGATCACCTCGAGATTGGCCGTCGCCTGGATCGCAGCCTGCATGGCAAGGCGGTAGAGCTTACGATCAGCCTGAGCGCGAGGGCCTTGCACCGCCGGTCCCTTGGACCGGTTGAGCAGGCGGAACTGGATACCGCCCGCATCCGCGACGCGGCCCATCAGACCGTCCAGGGCATCGATCTCGCGCACGAGGTGGCCCTTACCCAGGCCACCGATGGCCGGGTTGCAGGACATCTCCCCGATGGTCGCGAACTTATGCGTCACCAGCGCGGTGCGTGCGCCCATGCGCGCGGCGGCGGCGGCGGCTTCGGTGCCGGCATGCCCACCACCAACGACGATCACATCAAAAGCGCGCACGCTCATCTTGGAATGACTACCACCTGTTTGAAGAAGTGGCCGGACAATACGCGATAGACCGGATCGTGGCAAAGCAGCGACGTGTGAAATCTCCGGCGAATCGCCGCGTTATTGGCGGCCCACCAGAAAACACTGCGAATTCTCCACAGAACCTGGGTTGGTGCCTAGCAACCGCGATACTGCACTGAAGTTTCACGTGAAACATCTGTTAACGGCACTAAAACCGGCTATTTTCCTATGCAAAACCTGTGGAAAATCTGGTCAAGCACCTGTTCGGCGTCGACCCGGCCTGTCAGCCGGCCGAGCGCATTGGCGGCCAGCCGCAGGTCTTCCGCTCGCAGCTCGAGCTGATCCGGGTCACCGTTGCGGAAGGCGGCCAGCCAGCGCGTGCAGTCTTCCAGGTTGGTCCGGTGACGCGCTTGGGTCAGTCCAGGATGTTCGGATGGGGCGATCCGCTCAGTAGCGATAGCGGCCAGGCGCTTGGACAGCGCCGCGATGCCGTCACCCGTCTTGACCGAGATGGATAGGGCACCCTCCGGAATGCCGCTGGCCGGATGCGCGCTCTGCAGGTCCGCTTTGTTGACGACCCACAGGGTACGATCCGCCATCGCAGCCAGCTCAGCCGGAAGCGTAGGCTCAGGCG
>JAEZBU010000377.1 GCA_023426855.1 Pseudomonadota bacterium
TCGATTTCTTCGGTGAGCCGCATAACATCACTGCCATCGATGATTTGCTGGCCCAGATCACGGTAGAGCCGTTCGTGCGCGTGCGCGTCGCGTCGGCCGCAGTGGGCGGCAAGACGGTGGTGTTTACCGGAACGCTGGAGCGAATGTCGCGCGGCGAGGCCAAGGCGCAGGCCGAGCGGCTTGGCGCGAAGGTGGCGGGCTCGGTGTCCAAGAAGACCGATTACGTCATCGCGGGTGCGGACGCGGGTTCCAAGCTGAACAAGGCGCGCGACCTCGGCGTCATCGTGCTGACCGAGGACGAGTGGCTGGATCTGACGCGTCAGGGCTGATGGCTGGCCTGATGCCGCCGCTATCGCGACAGCGGTGCCGTTGCCTCCTCGAACCAAGCCCGATCATCCGGCGCGACCTGCGCCCCGACGATCTTGCGCACCTGGGCGTGATAGTCGTTCAGCCAAGCCAGCTCCTGTTCGCTGAGTAGTTTGACGTCGATCAGTCGCCGGTCGAATGGCGCGAACGTCAGCGTCTCGAAGCCCAGCATCTCGCGATCGCCGCCGCGGATTTTCTCTGGCGGGGTGACCAGCACCAGGTTCTCCAGCCGGATGCCATAGGCACCTTCCTTGTAATAACCGGGCTCGTTGGAGATGATCATACCGGGTTCCAGCACCGCCATGCCGCGCCGCGAGATCGATTGCGGTCCTTCGTGTACGGACAGAAAGCTGCCGACGCCGTGTCCGGTGCCATGGTCGAAATCGAGGCCGTGCTCCCACAGCGGCCGGCGCGCGAATGGGTCCAATTCGATGCCGCGCGTGCCAACCGGAAAGCGCGCGGTTGCGATGGCGATATGGCCCTTAAGCACAAGCGTATAGCGCTGGCGCATCTCGGGCCGCGGTTCGCCGATGGCAATTGTGCGGGTGATGTCGGTGGTGCCGTCCAGGTATTGGCCACCGGAATCGACCAGATAGAGATCGCCCGGTTTCAGCTTGCGATTGGTCGCCTCGGTGACGCGGTAGTGAACGATGGCACCGTTCGGGCCGGTTCCGGAAATCGTGTCGAAGCTGATGTCCTTGAGCGCCTGGGTTTCGGCGCGGAATTCCTCGAGCTTTTTGGCAGCCGCAATCTCGTCCAGCTTGCCGGACGGCGCTTCGCGATCGATCCAGGCCAGAAAGCGGGTCACGGCCGCGCCGTCGCGCTGATGCGCTGATCGCGTGCCTTTGATCTCGACCGTGTTCTTGATCGCCTTGGGTTGGATGCACGGATCGGCGCCGCGCTTGATGCGCTTCGGTCCGCCGAGCTGCTTGGCAATCCACCAGGAGGCGGTGTTGGGGTCGAGGCGGATCTGCTTGCCGGAGGTTTTCAGCGCCGTGAGTTGTGCGCCGAACGTCTCGGGCTCGCGGATCTTGGCGAAGGCGGCGAGATGCGCCTTGGCCTCGGTATCGAGCTTGGCGCGCGCGACGAAGATCTCCGGCTTGCCTTGCGCGGGCACGATGGCGAAGGCGAGCGGAACCGGGTTGTGGGCGACATCGGAGCCGCGAATATTGAACAGCCAGGCGATGGAATCCGGCAGGGTGAGCACGACCGCGTCCTGGTTGTTCGCCTTCAGCTCCTTTTGCAGGACGGCGATCTTCTCGTCGGCCGGTTTGCCGGCATAGCGTTCCGGCTGCGGGCGCACTGGCGCGGTTGGAATGGCTGGACGCTCCCCGCCCCAGACGCGATCGACCGGATTATACGGCAGCGGCTTCAGCTTGATGTCATGCGCCGACAGCGCCTCGGTGAAGCGTTCGATCTCGGCAACGGTATGCAGGCGCGGATCAAAGCCAACGACGGCGCCGGATGTCAGCTTCTTTTCCAGCCAGTCGGAAATCTTGGCTTGCGGGATCTGCTGGATCTCGAAGATGGTCGGATCGGCCTGATGCCGCACCTGAACGACGTAACGTCCGTCGACGAACAGCGCTGCGGACGTCTGAGCGATCACTGCCGCCCCGGCCGAGCCCGAAAAGCCGGTCATCCATTTGAGGCGTTCGGCCGACGCAGGCACATATTCGCCCTGGTGCTCGTCGGCGCGGGGGATGAGAACGGCATCGACCTTGAGGGCGGCCATCAACTTGCGAAGCCGCATGATGCGATCACGGACATTGTCCTGTCCGGCAGCGGGCGCCTCAAAGCTCTGGAACATCGTTCACTCCACGTCTGGTTCGGCGGCCTGTATGCCTCGCGACTCGCATTCAGGCGACGGAGATTTTGACACGTTTACAGCGCCGGTGTGCGACCCAGTGACTGCGTATGCGAACTGCGCATTGCTGCAATGCGGTAGTCAACCTATCGCGCATGCGAACAAGGCGCTATATGTCTTGTTGCGCTGCAGTAGAGAACGGCATCAGACCGTCCGCTGCAGCGGATTACTTGAGCAAACATAACAGAGATGAGCTGAACATGAGCACGCAGAGCACGACTTACGGCGTCGCCGTACCCGATACCACCGAAGGAAGCTGGTTCAAGCGCGCATTCGACCGCATGCTTGCGGCGGGCGAAGCCCAGGGCCAGCGTCGCGTTGTGAACTATCTCGCCATGCAGTCGGATCGCCGACTGAAGGAGATCGGCTACACCGACGCGCAGATCCGCCAGATTCGCGTCGACCGCATTCTCCCGACGCTGCCGCCGCTCTAAGCAGGCAGGCAAACGACCGACATTTACGGCGCGTGTGCTCCGGCTGGGTCCCCAGGGTTCCCGACCGGGGCCGTTCGCATGACTTTGAGGAATTCCGTGATGAGAACAACCACCGGGCTCGAGGCCCACTTTGATGCGACACCGACGCTCGGACAGCGTCTGCAGCATATGATTTCTACCGCGATAGCAAACCACCGCGCTCACCGCGAGGACCGGCGGATGCGTGAGCTCCTTGCCGAGCTTCCCGACTCGCAGTTGCTCGACATCGGGATCGCTCATGACGAGATCGTACGTATCCGCGGGCGTGAGTATTTCAAGCCACGGGCTTGGGAAGATCATCGCGGCCGCAGCCGTCGTAGCGCTTAAGCAGCGTCAGCGTAGACCAGCCGACGATGCGTTGGTGTTGTACGACGACCAGGCCAAAACTGCGGTAGGCGGCCGACACTTGCGCCGCCTGCCGGTTCAGCAGGCCTGACAGCACTGCGATGCCGCCGGGTTTCAGCGCGCGCGCAACGTCCGCTGCCAACCCGATCAACGGATCGGCCAGGATATTGGCCAGGATCAGATCATAGCAGCCAGACCGCGCAGCAGACTTCGGCAACCCTTCGGCGACGAAAGGCCTGAGGCGACCCGCGACAGCGTTCACGGTAGCATTCGACCTGGCAACTTCGATTGCGAGCGGATCGTTGTCGCTCGCTGCAACCCGCGCGTGGGGCAGGGCGCGGGCCGATGCAATCGCGAGCACACCCGAACCGCACCCGATATCGAGTACATCCCTGAACGTCCGCCGCCGGGTCAGACGGTCGATGGCGAGCAGGCAGCCTTGTGTCGTGGCATGATGGGCGGTGCCGAACGCTTCGCCAGCGTCAATGATCAGGGCATTGGGCCCGCGGGGGATGCGGTCGCGGTCGTGTGTGCCATGGACGGTGAAGCGGCCGGCCACGACCGGTGGCAGGGCGGCTTGCGAGATGGCGACCCAGTTCTCATCGGGAACAGCCACTTCCTCCAGCACGGGCAGGGCGAATGGCATGGTCGCGGCGAGCTGCTGCGACAGCGCGGCAAGATCCGGCTGCTCGGAGTAGTAGCCCTCGATGGTCCAGCCCGTCGGACTTTCAAACATGCTGACTGCGTCGGGCGCAGGCTCGACGAGTTCTGATAGCGCCCCCGTGAGGCTGCGGGCCTGGTCGGAATCCGGAACGCTGGCTGTGATCTTGAAGGATTTCATGCGGCCGTTTGTTCCGGGGCGCGGCGTGCCTGTCAAGCCAG
>JAEZBU010000410.1 GCA_023426855.1 Pseudomonadota bacterium
GGCGACAGGTCGATGCCGACGATGTCCAGGTGCCTGCCGTACAGCGGCAACGACAGGCCGGTGCCGACACCGACTTCGAGCACGCGACCTTCGCGGGCATTGATGATCTCGACTGCGTGCTTGCGGCCTTCGGAAGCGAATTTGCCGAAGGTATGGTCGTAGAACGGTGCCCAGCGGCGATACGCGCTAATGACGGACGTCTCGTCCATCGACACCGGAGCCTTCGCAGCAATCGCTCCGCCTATGACGCGGCGGTTTTGTTTTTCTGTTCGCACTCGACTGCTGATCACTTGCTTTCTCCCGCGTTCGTCTTGCGCCGAATGCCCTTGTGGCGCCTGTAGCCTAAACTCAATTCGCCGCCTGTAGAGAGCGGTCGTTCAGCACAGCCTCATCTTCGGCGGTCAAGGCGCGCGTGCGCGCAATCCAACCTCCGCCCAGTATGCGCGCCCCCGCTTCGGCAGCCGTGTAAAACACGCAAGCCTGTCCGGGCGCAACGCCATGAATAGGCTCCGGCAGAATCACGCGCGCGCGATTGTCACTGCCATCTTGGATCAAAAATGCGGCAACAGGCGCGTGCGTCGAGCGGATGCGAACGAAAATTGAAAGACCGTTGCGCGCGCCGTCAAGCTGCTCGGATGAGCCCAGCCAATTGATGTCCTTCAGCTCCAGCACGCCAGTGGTCAAGCTCGCGCGCGGACCGACCACGACACGGCGGTCCTTGGCCTCGATGCGAACGACGTAAAGCGCTTCGCTGCTGGTGACGTTCAGGCCGCGCCGCTGGCCGATGGTGTAATACATGACGCCGTCGTGGCGGCCGAGCACACGTCCGTCGACGTGCACGATGTCGCCCGGATCGGCCGCTTCAGGGCGCAGCCGCGCGATGACGTCAGTATAGCGGCCCGAGGGCACGAAGCAGATGTCCTGGCTGTCCGACTTGTCGGCGACGGGGATGCCCAGCTCACGCGCCAGCGCGCGTACGTCGGGCTTGCGCATTGTGCCGAGTGGGAACCACAGGCGGCTGAGCTGTTCAGGCGTGGTGGCGAACAGAAAGTAGCTCTGATCACGATCGTTATCGAGGCCACGGTAGAGGCCTGGTCCATCGGGACCATCGCGTCGCGAGATGTAATGGCCGGTCGCCAGGAAATCGGCGCCGAGTTCGGCCGCGGTATCGAGAAGATCGCGGAACTTGATCTGCTGGTTGCAGGTCACGCACGGAATAGGCGTTTCGCCGGCGAGGTAGCTGTCGGCGAACGACGAAATCACCGACTCCCTGAACCGGCTTTCGTAGTCGAGAACATAATGGGGGATGCCGATCGCTTCCGCGACCCGGCGCGCGTCATGGATATCCTGGCCTGCGCAACAGCTACCCTGGCGGCCGGTTGCCGAACCATGGTCATAGAGCTGCAACGTGATGCCGATAACCTCGTGGCCCTGGCGCTTCAGTAGCGCCGCTACGACCGACGAATCCACGCCGCCAGACATTGCAACAACGACGCGTCGCCGCTCCTGCGCTGCGACCGGACGTGTTGCTTCCGACAAAGCTGCCGCTTCACTCGATGTCATTGCCGACACGAATAGCTTCACCGTACTGATCTGCGCGTCCTGGCGACGCCAGAACAACCTGCGGCACCAAGGTGTACCGACAGCCGAAGCAAATCATATGGCCTTAATGCAGCGGCGAAGCAAGCCATCTCGCGGGGCATCGGACATCGGATCGCAGATACAAGAATTCATCGCAGATTAATTGCCGGAATGGGAAGTGACGTAAAGGTTAATTAATGTATTAAAACGGCTTTTAGGCCTGTGGGTGATATATTTACCCTGTACTTTAGAGCGAAATTAAGATGGCTCAGCCATATTCGCTCGAGGTTCAGCTAATGTACGATGAGTATTGCGTTGAGTATCATGGCCGAGCAACAGTACAGGTCGCGTGTCCGATATGTTATCGGGCCCGACGGTAGTCCATTGACGATAGCCGATCTGCCCCCGCGGGATACCAAGCGGTGGGTGATCCGTCGAAAGGCAGAGGTGGTCGCAGCCGTGCGCGGCGGGCTGCTGAGCCTGGAGGAGGCGTGTGAGCGTTACACGCTGACTGTCGACGAGTTTCTGAGCTGGCAGCGTTCGATCGATAAGCATGGACTGCCGGGGCTCCGGGCTACGCGCGTTCAAGATTATCGCGAATAGGCGGACCGCGTGGGACCCCTGGTCCCGCGCCGTTGACTGCATGAATCGCGCGCGCCGGTTTGCGGGCGAGCTCGCACGTCCGTGATCACCGGCGGATTTGCCGCGCGCGGTGTGGTGCTGGTTTGCAGCGGCGCGATCGCAGCGTTCTTCGCATTGATCAGATTGGGTCCGGCGTGGCTTGCGGCGCTCCGGCGGCGTGCTGGCGCCTGCAGCAAGCCGTTGCTTGTCAGCGTTCCCGGCCGGGCATAGGGAAATCCGCGCGGAAATCGGTTGCAGACATCGGTGGCGGTCAGCCACCGTTCATCAGTTCGTGCGCGTTGCTGGCTTGCCCTTGGCGGGCGTTGAGGCCGTCGTCTCGGGCGGGCTGCGCTTTGCGGCAGGCTCGGCCGTCTGCGCCTGTGCCACGGGGTCCGCGTTACGGGTCGTGCAGCCGGTGCCGCCTTGGCTCCACTGAAACACGTCCGCGCGCATACGGCTGCCGATCTCGGTCGGCATCGAGATATTGTCGACTGCAATCGCCGTTTGCTGATCGGAGGGCTGCAGGGACACCTTGAACACGCGCCGGCCCCAACGGGATTCCCCGCCGCGGTCCAGCTCATGAACCACGAGTTCGGCAATCTCGCCACGCGAGGGCGGTTCGAGATCGGCGTGGAAAATATGCGTGGTCTTGAGCGCGCCTTCGGGGCCGAACCAGCACGCACGAGAATTCTGCGCAATGCGGGCGTAAACCTCGGGCACGCTGCCAGGCGCGCGCATCGGCTCGCCGACGCTGCCGGTGAGTTGCGGTAGCTGCGGAAGCTTGGCCGCCTCGCCGCAAGCATTCAGCGCGAGCGCGCTGATCGCGATCGCCGCCAATCGGCCTGTGCTATGCAGGATCATGCCTCGCCGCCACGCAGGTGCTTGTTGCCTATCTCGGAACAGGAGACGCGCGGCAAAGCTCCCATACGGGTGGAAAGGCTGCAACCCCCGTGTGGATAAGCGGCCCACCTGCTAGGTGCGCCGCTGCAACACGAGTGTCTTAGCGCATGAAGGCGCTGGATCCGCGATCCGGACGGCGTGGCAGACGATCATGATCGCGCTGCGTTTCCGGTCCAGTACGGTCAAAGTCCGCAGCCGCATCGTCGCGCTCGCGCACGGCCATTTCCAGCTTGGCCTGCAAATTGGCGACTGAGGCGCGAAGATTATCGCGCCGCTGGGCTGCCGCTTTTGCGAGCGTGGAATAAGCGAAATGCGCGCGATCCTTGATGCCGGTGCGATCTTCTTCGCATTGCACCTGGCGGTCGAGTTCGACAGCCATGTACTCGAACTCACGGATCATGAGTTCCAGATCGGAAACCTTACGCCGCTTCTCCTCGACTTCGAAGCGTTTGAGGCGGAAGCTTGTCTCCCGTACTTTCATGTTCGATACCCCTGACACACTCGAACAATATCTGACATGAGCCTACGTATTCAATACTCATGCCAGATGACTCGATCTGTCTGCAAGCTACTGATTTCGTAGCCTTCACGCACAACTTATGCGTGCTCGTCATCCAGACCTCTACAGGGAATATACCGGCGACGGCTTAAGTTGCGGTAAAGCCACGGTCGCTGGCCAACAAGTTGTGGAAATTCACCCGGAGCATATTTCCACCATCTGACTCTAGGGCGGTTCGGCGAATTCTGGTAATTCTTGATTCGTCGCAAAGCGGTGCATTCAGCCACCAAAGCCGGGGGGCTCGGGCTTGGTTGAGTCGCGCAGCAGAGTGGCAGTGTGAGGGGATTACCAAAACTTCGTCGAGCAGAAACGGGCACTGTTTTCGGTGCTTGTCGTGGCGTTACTTGGTCGGCGGTCAGGAACGCCAGAATTCGTTTGAGCGGCAGAATTATGGTTGCTTGCGAATCTGGAGATTGATCGCAGACGAACTGATCGATTAGGCTTTGTTAACCTCTTCCGTGTAAATCTCTAACGATAAATTAGGCAAAGTTAGATTGCGTGCTCTTCAGATTGGGGCAGCGGGCCCGGCGTTAACCGGGTCTTGGAAGAGAGGATTGGGATGAGGGTCCTTCTGATCGAAGACGATAGCGCGACAGCGCAAAGCATCGAGCTGATGCTCCAGTCGGAGGGCTTCAATTGCTATACGACGGACCTCGGCGAAGAGGGCGTCGATCTCGGCAAGCTCTATGACTACGATATTATATTGCTTGATTTGAACCTGCCGGACATGAGCGGCTATGAAGTCCTCAAGACGTTGCGGGTCAGCAAGGTTTCGACGCCGATCCTGATCTTGTCCGGCCTGGCAGGCATCGAAGACAAGGTTCGCGGTCTTGGATTTGGCGCTGACGACTATATGACCAAGCCGTTCCACAAGGACGAGCTTGTGGCCCGCATTCACGCGATCGTGCGGCGCTCGAAGGGGCATGCCCAGTCGGTGATCGAGACGGGTGAACTCAAGGTCAACCTTGACGCCAAGACGGTCGAGGTGAACGGTCAGCGCGTGCACCTGACCGGCAAGGAATATCAGATGCTCGAACTGCTCTCCCTGCGCATGGGCACGACGCTCACCAAGGAGATGTTCCTCAACCATCTCTACGGCGGCATGGACGAGCCCGAGCTCAAGATCATCGACGTGTTCATCTGCAAGCTGCGCAAGAAGCTGCAGGTGGCGACGGGCGGTCAGCACTACATCGAGACTGTATGGGGACGCGGCTACGTGCTGCGCGATCCCAACGACGAGAACGTGGCTGCCTAACGCTTGGCGGCCGCGAATTGGATAAATGGGAGGCTTCGGCCTCCCATTTGCGTTTTGGGACTGTGTTTTCCGCGGCGCGCCGGATGCCGCGGCGAAAGTGCTAGAGCCGGGGGTGGCGGCGGGGTAAACAGGCCGCAACACAGGATCGAACACAGGCAGGATCACGCATGGCAGGTGCAGAGGCTGGCTCCGGGGGATCAAAGGGCCTTAAGGCCGCGATCGTGCAGGTCACTCCGTTTCAGCAGAATTGCACGCTGATCTGGGACGAGGCGAGCCGTGCCGGCGCGGTTGTCGATCCGGGCGGTGATCTGGACCGGATCCGCGCCGCCATCGATCAGGTCGGTATGCGGGCTGAGAAGATCTTGCTGACGCACGGGCATATCGATCACGCGGCCGGAGCGGCCGATTTGCGTGATGAGCTCGGCGTCAAGGTGATCGGGCCTCACAGTGCTGACAGCTTCCTTCTTGAAGGCCTTCCAGAGCAGGGCGCGAAGTACGGCATTCCGGCCCGCGCCATCGTGCCGGATCAGTGGCTGAATGAGGGTGACGAGGTGGAGGTCGCGGGCCACACGTTCGCGGTGTTCCACTGCCCCGGCCATTCGCCGGGGTCTGTTGTCCTATTCCATAACGCGCAACGTTTCGCGCTGGTTGGTGATGTCCTGTTTCGGGGCTCCATCGGGCGCACGGATTTTCCGTACGGCGATCACAATGCCTTGATCTCGGCGATTAAAACCAAGCTGCTGCCGCTCGGCGACGACATCGCATTCATTTGCGGGCATGGGCCGACGAGCACATTTGGCGCCGAGCGTGCCGGAAACCCGTTTCTGGTCTAGCGAAGCCGGAACGCAAACAAGCGCCACGGCTGAGTGTCGTGGCGCTCGAACTGGGTCTTGCTACGTGGGTTGTCTGCCGATTTAGAAGGGCCGGCTCCAGGTCAGGCAGCCGAACAGCCCGCACTCGTTGTCGATGCGATCGCGGCCCTGGTTTTCCCAGAAGTCGACGGTTTCGACCCGCAGCGTCTCGGAGCAGCTGCGGCGGCAGTCGATCCAGGTGCCTCCGGGCATGCGGACCTGATATCCGACGCGGCCCAGGCGAACGGGTCCGGAGACCGTGCCGTGACCGAAGCGGCTCTCGGCGACCACATAGCCATCGAGCGACCCCTTGGCGTATTTGTCATAACGCGGTCCGGCTTGCGCTGATGCAACCTGGGTAAATGCGCAAGCAACAGCGCCAATCGCGTAAGGCAGCGTCTTCAGAAAGGCCATCAAGTCCCCCTTGCCAGCGCAGGTTCGAACTCATCGTTCGTATAATGCCGGCAATTGGTTAGCGTATTGTGCAAGCTTG